>JALWJV010000070.1 GCA_026996955.1 Deltaproteobacteria bacterium | reverse complement strand
CGTCAGTATCCGTCCAGGAAGTCGCCTTCGCCACCGGTGTTCCTCCTGATATCTACGGATTTCACCCCTACACCAGGAATTCCACTTCCCTCTCCGGTACTCAAGCCTGACAGTTTCAGATGCACTTCCACGGTTGAGCCGTGGACTTTCACATCTGACTTACCAAGCCGCCTACACTCGCTTTACGCCCAGTAAATCCGAACAACGCTCGCACCCTCCGTATTACCGCGGCTGCTGGCACGGAGTTAGCCGGTGCTTCCTCCTGAGGTACCGTCAACAGCAAGGGGTATTATTCCCTAACTGATTTCTTCCCTCAAGACAGGGCTTTACGACCCGAAGGCCTTCTTCGCCCACGCGGCGTCGCTGCGTCAGGGTTTCCCCCATTGCGCAATATTCCTCACTGCTGCCTCCCGTAGGAGTCTGGACCGTGTACCAGTTCCAGTGTGGCGGATCATCCTCTCAGACCCGCTAACCATCGTAGCCATGGTAGGCCATTACCCCACCATCTAGCTAATGGTACGCAGGCTCATCCCCAAGCGATAGCTTCCAAGGAGAGGCCACCTTTGATCTCTCTGGTCCCCCAGAGAAATATTATCCGGTATTAGCACCGCTTTCGCGATGTTGTCCCGGACTCAGGGGTAGATTACCTACGCGTTACTCACCCGTGCGCCACTTTACTCTCCTGCCCGAAGGCTGGATTTCTCGTTCGACTTGCATGTGTTAGGCACGCCGCCAGCGTTCATTCTGAGCCAGGATCAAACCCTCAAGTTTAATCTGGGAACCGTGTTGTTAGCACGGTGAATTTAGCTGTTTTGTATGTTACCTGTCTGACACTATTCAGTTTTCAAAGATCGACTCTTGTTAGTGCCGCTTTTCTGTGCGGCGTCAGATAAGCTAATTACTCTTACCTGTTTCGTCAAGGGACTTTTTTATTTTTTTCGCCTCGAGCATTTTTGGCTCCTCGTTAGAGGCTCAAGGTATATACACTACATCGAAAATCGATGCAAGCGTTTTTTTATCAATTTTTCATCCTGCGGTTTCAGGATTTGCTCTTCTTGATCTTTCATTGTTGAGGCTATTACCGGCAGCCATTCAGTTCTGTTCCGTCTTACCTGTTTTAGCCGCCTGAAACGCCCCTCATCAATCGAGCCTGAGCTTTATATACCGCTTTCAATCAGGATGCAAGAACTTTTTGAAAAAAAATTTTCTTCTTTGTCCTTACATCGTACAGGGTCTTTTTCGCCCCTCAAGGTGACGATTGATCTGAATCTACAAAGGCTTTTTCTGCAGCTGAGCCGGTGCCTTTAATACTATGCACTTTTTCGTCAGCCGCCTGAAACGCCCCTCATCAATCGAGCCTGAGCTTTATATACCGCTTTCAATCAGGATGCAAGGAAAATCTTAATCTTTTTTATCAAGACTTACCTTGGCCCTGTATCCGCAGTTCTTGTTAGGGCATTTCAGGCTCTGCACACCCTCCTGCTCACTGGTAACAACCAGTATAGGAGAGTCGCAGGCAGGACACTTCTCGGCAACCGGCCTTTCCCAGGATGCATATTTGCACTCCGGATATTTTGAGCAGCCATAAAAGGTCTTGCCCCGCCTGCTGCTCTTTTTGACAATATCACCATCGCATCCCTCTTCAGGGCACTTCACTCCTGTAGGTACTGGCATGGTATTTCTACAATCCGGATATGCTGAACACGCAAGAAACTCGCCAAACCGACCCTTTTTCAGCACCATTGGGCTGCCACACTTCTTGCATACAAACCCTGTCTCCTGATCCTTCTTCTCCACCACCTTGACATTACCCGATTCGTCCCGGGTAAAATCCTTGGTATTCTTGCACTCAGGATATGCCGAACATGCCAGAAACTCGCCTGCCCTGCCGTACTTGATAACCATCTCCTCCCCGCACTTTTCGCACTTAATCCCTGAAGGCACACCTGAAGCCTTGACGGACTTCATCTCCTTCTTTGCGGTGGCAAGCCTCTGGGAAAACAGCTCATAAAAGCGCTTAAGGACATCTACCCAGGAGACGGCCCCTTCTTCAATGCCGTCAAGCTCCTTTTCAAGGGCTGCTGTAAACCTTGCGTCAAGTATCTCAGGAAAGTGATGAGTTAACAGATCGGTTACAAGAAAGCCTAGTTCTGTGGGATAAAAACGTTTATTCTCCAGTTTTACATACTCTTTGTCCTGTATGGTGGAAAGAATGGTTGCGTAGGTGCTTGGGCGGCCAATGCCGTTTTCCTCCAGCGCCTTGATAAGGCTTGCCTCTGAATAACGCGGCGGCGGCTGGGTGAAGTGCTGTTTGGGTTCAAGTTTCAGCAGCTTCAGCACATCTCCTGCCTTGATGTCAGGAAGAACGCCTGACTCCTCACCTTCCTTGCCACTCTTTTTGGGTCTTACGTCCTCATACAGCTCAGTAAAACCCTTAAAACGCATTATGCTTCCGGTTGCCCTTAACTGGTACTCCCCGGCTTCTATTATAATAGTAGTCTGATCAAGTATGGCAGGAGCCATCTGTGAGGCTACAAATCTCGACCATATAAGCCGGTACAGCCTTGCAGCATCACGCTCAAGATATGCCTCCATTTCATCAGGATGTCTTGCAACTGAGGTAGGACGAATGGCCTCATGGGCGTCCTGTGCCGCCTTGCCCTTCTTGTATCTTGGTGCCCGTTCAGGCACGTACTCCTTGCCATATTTCTGCTGAATGAACTCCCGTGCCTCCTTTACTGCCTCATCTGCCACACGGGTAGAGTCAGTCCTCATGTAAGTGATGAGACCAACCGGCCCTTCACTCCCCACTTCAACACCCTCATAAAGCTTCTGGGCAAGCATCATGGTCTTCTTTGCAGAAAACCCAAGCCTCCTGGCTGCGTCCTGCTGCATAGTGCTGGTGATAAAAGGCGGATACGGATTGCGCTTCTTCTGCCGCTTCTTTACATCCTTTACCCTGAACTCTGATGACTCAAGGGCCTTGACAATGCCGTTTGCCTGATCTCCGTCAGAGATTTTGAGCTTTTTACCCCTGAATGCCGCAACAGCAGCCTTAAACGGGGGAGGAACATCACCTTCAAGAGTTGCATTTATTGACCAGTACTCTTCAGGAACAAAGGCCTGTATCTCCCGTTCCCTGTCACAGATCAGCCTGACCGCAACAGACTGCACCCTTCCTGCGGAAAGCCCCCGGCGCACCTTGTCCCACAGGAGGGGGGAGATCTCATACCCCACCAGCCTGTCCAGAATCCTTCGTGCCTGCTGAGACTCAAACCGGTGATGATCCAGTTCCCCTGGCTTCTTAATGGCCTCACGAATGGCAGGGGCAGTAAGCTCATGAAAAAGCACCCTGTGAAAACGCCTTTTCCTGTTCCTTGCAGGCTTGAGCTCCTGGGCTATATGCCAGGCAATCGCCTCACCCTCGCGGTCAGGGTCCGGGGCAAGATAGACATCCTCCACCTTGTTTGCTGCTGATTTAAGCTCCTTGATAATCTTGCCCTTTCCCTTGATCACCTCGTATTCAGGCTGAAAATCATGCTCTTTATCAACACCAAGACGCTTTCGGGGCAGGTCCTTGATGTGCCCCACCGATGCCTTTACATCGTAATCTTTACCAAGATATTTTTTCAGAGTTCTCACCTTTGTAGGTGATTCCACTATTACAAGACCTTTTTTCATGTTTCGCTCTGGATTTGAAATATTTTTCTGTCTGGGCAGAGGTACTAATGTGATTTCTGATACATCTGCCCCGGAAGGGCTTCCACAAGCCCTTTTAACTCAAGCTGCACCAGCAGGGCTGCAGCCTCTCCAGCAGACAGCCCGCTTATTGCACACAGTTCGTCAATATGCAGCGGTTCGTTTTCTATGTTTTCATAAAGGTTTTGCTCTTTGCCTGAAAGTCCGGCAACCTCAACATGCTGACCTTCACCAGCACTGTCTTCCTCAACATTAACAGCAGATTCACCCGAATCGTCTGGAGACTCTTGTACCAGGTGCAACTGTCTGCCAAGGGAATCAACCACCTCGTTGGCATCAGCAACGAGTGCTGCCCCCTGCCTGATCAGCCAGTGCGTGCCTGCGCTGTTAAAGGAAAATATGCTGCCAGGGACCGCCATTACCTCCCGGCCCTGCTCCAGTGCAGTGGAGGCAGTAATCAGGGAGCCGCTCTTAAGGCTCGCCTCAATCACTACCACTCCAGCAGAAAGCCCGCTTATAATGCGGTTTCTCCTTGGAAAATTTCGAGGCTCCGGAGCAGCATCAGGGGGAAATTCGGTGATAACCGCACCTCCTTCTGAAATATGCTGTTCCAGCTCCCTGTTGCGAACAGGATAGTTGATGTTAATTCCACACCCCTTTACAGCAACAGTGATCCCTCCTGCATCCAGACATGCCATGTGGGAAGCAGAATCTATTCCAAGGGCTAAACCTGATACCACACAGATACCCTTTGACGCAAGTCCTGAGGCTATGACTGCTGCTGCACGCCGTCCGTATGAAGAGGCTGCCCTTGAGCCAACAATTGCAACTGCCGCGGCTGACAGTGCCTTTCTGTCCCCTTTTCCATAAAGTATTGCAGGGAAATCCGGAATTGCAGAAAGCTTTAAGGGGTAATCCTCATCCAGGAATGTCATGATCCATGAGCCGGAATCTTCCAGAATACGGGCCGCCTTCTCTGCCTGTCTCATATCCGGCCCATTGCGGAGGGCATCAAGGGCTGTGGATGACACACCTGAAACTGCTGAAAGCTCATGCCTGGAAGCACTCCACACCCCGGACGCAGAGCCAAACCGCCTTACAAGCCGTTCAATGCTCCTGTGCCCCATGCCGTGGGCAAGATCAAGGGCAAGCCATGCCAGTATTTCCTGAGAATCTGTGAGGTATGCCATTTAGCGCGAATAATCCGGTTTGAGTGCGGTTTCGGGTCACATCCATCCTGTATGAAGAGTACGGAAAGCATGAAACGTGCATTTCATCACTGTAACATATATAATGAAGGCTAAAGGGTCAAAAGCAAAATCCGCTGTAACTGTTCAGCATATTGATCCTAGATTGAGCGATTGTCGAATTTGCTGCAGATCCGCGAAAGAGGAATTCCCATAATAGTCGGCTATATGGGAATTCCTCTGACAAAGGAGATGCAGTAAATACGGCAATCCCGAAGGGTTTCAAAACTGGAAAGCTATAATCGACGTAACTCCTTTTAATTTCGTTGAAAAAACAATTTTCCAGATTTTGAAACGCTCAATCTAGGTTGATGGTAATTGAGGTTAGTGAATAGATACAGTCCCCTTTAGTTGTCAACCATGCCTGATAAAAATTGCCAAATAAATAACCGGTCAAATTCTCAGATAAAAAACGAGCTTGATCTATTCATAGAGTATCTGCGCTCCGAGTTAAACGCGTCCAGCCACACCATTGATGCATACAGCAGGGACATAACCACATTTTTTTCCTTTAAACCCGGACGAAAAGTTACCCAGGTTACCACCGCTGATATAAGACTATGGCTTGCGAACCTTCGAAAACAGGGGGCAAAACAGACATCCCTCAGGAGGAAACTGTCCTCCCTGAGGAGTTTTTTCAGGTTTATGCAGCGCCAGGAGTTGTGTTCATCAAACCCTGCAGAGGGCATCAGTTCCCCCAAAACCGGACCTTCCCTGCCTCCATATCTCTCTATCGGACAGGCTGTGCAGATGGTTGAACGCAAAACCGGGGAGGATTTCTTCTCCCTGCGGGACAGGGCAATTCTGGAACTTCTTTACAGTGCTGGAGTCAGGGTCAGTGAACTTGCCGGGCTTGATGTTTCAGCCCTCTCCTTCTCACCTGAAATGATTAGGGTAAGGGGTAAGGGCAGCAAGGAAAGGGTGGTACCCTTTGGCACACATGCAGCAGAGGCCCTAAAAAATTACTTGCCCGCAAGGGATTCAATGCTTAATAAAAGACGAAGACCTGAGGAACAGGCTCTTTTCATAAACCGGCTGGGCACTAGGTTCACCACAAGGGGCATACAGAGGGTTGTGGAGAAGCGAAGGCTTGAAACAGGGATAAGCCAGCCGGTTACCCCGCACGCATTCAGACATTCCATGGCAACACACCTGCTGGAGTCAGGTGCAGATCTTAGGTCAATACAGGAACTTCTGGGGCATGTGAGCCTTGCCACAACTCAAAAATATACTCATCTCGACCTTGGCAGGCTTTCAGAAGTCTATACTTCAGCCCATCCAAGGGCAGTAAAAAAACAGGAAGCCTCTACCGGGACAGGACAGACTGAACATGAATCAGAATAAAACTCAGAATAACATGCAAAACGAAAGACAAAATATCAGGAGCACAACAGTTGTAGCAATAAGGCACAGAGGAAAGGTGGTTGTAGCGGCAGATGGCCAGGTGACACTCGGAAATACCATCATGAAACATAATGCAAGAAAGATTCGCCGCCTCTATAACCACCGCGTAATTACCGGGTTTGCCGGTGCAACTGCTGATGCCTTTGCCCTTTTTGAAAAACTGGAATCGCATCTTGAGGCATGTAATGGAAACCTGGTCAGGGCTGCAGTGGAACTGGCAAAGGAGTGGCGCACGGACAAGTTCCTGCGCCGCCTTGAGGCAATGCTGGTTGCGTGTGACAAGGATCACAGCCTGCTGATTTCAGGTTCAGGGGATGTCATAGAGCCTGAAAAGGGAATTCTTGCCATTGGTTCCGGAGGCCCTTATGCACAGTCCGCTGCCATGGCACTGATTGAACACAGCGACCTTGACGCAAGAGCCATTGCAAAAGAGGCCCTGAGGGTAGCGGCATCAATCTGTATCTATACAAACGACTCCATTATGATTGAAGAACTTGAAACGTGAGAATCCTGTAAAGTTACACACTCTCATTTGCATAGCGCTTTCATGCCGAAAAGCCCAATTTCCAAGAATTCTAAGAATCCATCAAAAAATGTCAGGATAGGAAAAGTGAAAAACACAGAGATGCAACCACTTACTCCCAGGGAAATCACTGAAGAGCTGAACAAATACATAATTGGACAGGACAAGGCAAAAAAATCCGTAGCCATTGCCCTTAGAAACCGCTGGCGCAGACAGCAGGTTCCGGAATCACTTCGGGATGAGATAGCACCCAAAAACATCATAATGATTGGCCCGACAGGTGTTGGCAAAACAGAGATTGCGCGCCGTCTGGCAAGGCTTGCCAAATCTCCGTTTCTGAAAATAGAGGCAAGCAAGTTTACCGAAGTGGGTTATGTGGGAAGAGACGTGGAATCCATGATCCGGGACCTCACTCACCTGGCTGTTGATATGGTGAAATCAGAGGAAACCGAAAAGGTGGAGGCCGCTGCCAAGGAACAGGCAGAGGAGCGGCTGCTAGACCTGCTGGTCCCCCCCTCAACCGTGCCTGCTGCAATAGACGACTCACAGCCGGAGACTTCCACCAGGGAAAAATTCAGACAGATGCTAAGGGAAGGCAAACTTGAAGAGCGTTTTGTTGAGCTTCAGGTTTCACAAAACCCTACCGGCCCCATGGTTGAAGTGTTTGCAGCAGCAGGCATGGAGGAGATGCAGAGCAACCTCCAGGATATGCTTTCAAATATCTTCCCCAAAAAGAAAAAACGCAGGCGGGTTACAGTTGCCGAGGCCAGGAAAATACTTGAGCAGGAGGCTGCAGGGCGTCTGATTGACATGGAGAAGGTTACCAAGAAGGCAATTGCCCGTGTAGAGCAGTCAGGCATCATCTTTCTTGATGAGATCGACAAGGTGGCTGCAAAGGGCAGCGGTTCAGGCCCTGACGTATCCCGTGAAGGTGTTCAACGTGACCTGCTTCCCATTGTTGAGGGCACATCTGTACACACAAAATACGGCATAGTCAGGACTGACCACATACTCTTCATAGCAAGCGGGGCATTTCATGTGGCAAAACCGTCTGACCTGCTACCTGAACTCCAGGGCCGCTTTCCCATAAGGGTTGAACTTGACTCCCTTACCCAGAAGGATTTTGCACGCATACTTACTGAGCCTGAGAATGCGCTGGTAACACAGTACAAGGCCCTGATGGAAACAGAAAACATCAACCTCATCTTTGAAGAAGAGGCCATTAACGAGATAGCAGGCATTGCCTATGAGGTGAACCAGAAGACTGAAAACATTGGGGCCCGCAGGCTTCACACCATTATGGAAAAACTCCTTGAGGAGATATCGTTTGAGGCACCTGACGTTGCTCCCATGGAGATCCGTATAACAGCCCAGTACGTGCGCAAGAACCTTGAAGAGATTATGAAGGACCAGGATCTGAGCAGGTTTATTCTTTGATGCTCTCGTAAAAAGTCTTAGTATTGAGCTTGTGCGCATAATACATACAATATGCGCAACACCATTATCGTGATACACTCTATGTTGTATGAGCATCGTTTAGCTCTGACTTTTTACGAGTCCATCATTCTTTAGTTTCAATCATAAAAGGAAAACATAATGGACAGTAAAGCAAGGGCAAGGGTACTTATTGAGGCCCTGCCGTATTTCAAAAAATTCGCCGGCAAGGTAGTTGTTATCAAGTATGGCGGACATGCAATGGTTGACGAAGCCCTTAAGGAGCAGTTCGCCCTTGATATAATTTTGATGAAGCATGTAGGCATATTTCCTGTAATCGTCCACGGAGGAGGTCCCCAGATCAGCCAGACCATGGACAGGATGGGCATTAAACCCACCTTTATTGAAGGACAGAGGGTTACAGATGCTGAAACCATGAATGTTGTTGAAATGGTGCTGGTGGGCACTGTAAACAAACAGATTGTGGGCCTCATCAATCAGCATGGCGGCAGGGCTGTAGGGCTTTCCGGAAGGGACGGCGACCTGATTCAGGCCGAGCAGATGAAACTCTACCGCTACACAGGGAAGGACAGGCCTACTGAAATCATTGATATAGGAAGAGTTGGGAAGGTAAGCAAGGTCAATCCAGGTGTGCTGAGTGCCCTTGACGCGCGAGATTTCATACCGGTAATTGCCCCGGTAGGAGTAGGGCCCGACGGGCAGGCATTCAATATCAATGCAGACCTGGTTGCAGGTGCAGTTGCCGGAGAACTTCAGGCTGAAAAACTGATACTACTCACAGATGTACCGGGTTTCATGGCGCCGCCGGAAGGTGCCGGCCCTGATGCAGAACCTGAACTGATTCCATCAATGAACAGGAAAGATGTGGAGAGGGTGATTGAAAACGGTACTGCAACAGGCGGCATGATTCCAAAATTAAAGGCATGCCTCAAGGCACTGAATGGAGGTACTGGAAAGGCCCATATTGTTGATGGCAGGAAGGAACACGCAATTCTGCTTGAGCTGTTCACTGACTCCGGGGTAGGCACGGAAATAGTGCCGTAACACCAAGCGGCACTGGGAAATTCCAGGAAGGGCTTACCATTCCTGCGGCGGCTCAAGTTTTTAGCACCTGCCGCAGGGTGCTTCTCATCTCCTCAACATCAAAGGGTTTTGCCAGTGCTGCACGGAAGCCGTATTTGCTGAAATTGGCCATTACATCATCATTTGAATAACCGCTGGATACTATGCAAACTGCATCAGGAAATTCACTGAGCAGTTTGGCTGCGCACTCCTTGCCGCCCATGCCACCGGGGATTGTCAGGTCCATTATAATGGCAGCGATCCCCCTGCCCTCCTCCATATAACGGCGATAGATTGCCAGAGCCTCCTCACCGTCATGGGCTGTAATGGCGCTGTAACCACAATATGCAAGCATCTGGGATGCAATGTCACGCACCATCTCGTCATCATCCACCACCAGGACAGTGCCACCTCCTGAATGCGGTACTGTTTCTGCCTTTTTGTCCTCCTGGGTAACTGTATCTTTTGTACTTGCAGGAAGAATGATAGTAAAAACTGTGCCTTTTCCCGGCTCAGAATCAACGCAGATATGGCCCCCATGCTTGCTTACAATGGAGTGAACTATTGCAAGCCCCAAACCGCTGCCCTGCTGTTTGGTGGTAAAATAGGGATCAAATATCCGTTCTATTATATTTTCAGGTATGCCAATACCGTGATCCTGGACTATGAGCCGTACATATCGGCCGGGAGGAAGGGCAGAACACTGGGGCCCGGGTTCTTCCACTGTCATATTGTCGCATGAAATTTCTATAATCCCCCCATCCGGCATTGCCTGCTGTGCATTAATTATTAGGTTCTGTATCACCTGCCCCATCTGACCGGTATCTATATCCACACTCCAAATTCCCTCAGGAAGGTCAAGACTAATGGCAACATTGCTTCCGTGCTTGAGAAGCTCCACTGTTTCCCTGACAAGTACCGGGAGATGAGCAGACTTTTTAACCGGGGATCCACCCTTGGAAAATGTGAGAAGCTGCCCTGTGAGATCACATGCCTTTTTGGCAGCAATTTCAGCGTTTCGTAGAAGCTCGGCTGCCTCATGTTCCTTCCCAACGGCCAGTTCGGCAAGGTTAATATTCCCCATTATTGCAAGCATGATGTTGTTGAAATCATGGGCTATGCCACCGGCAAGCACGCCCAAAGATTCAAGTTTCCGAACCTTCAAAAGCTCTTTTTCCAGTTGACGGTCACGGGTAACATCACGAAACACCACAACCACACCGATAATTCTGCTCTCCCTGTCGTGGATCGGGGCACAACTGTCCTCAATAAAACGCCTCTTTCCATCGCGGGATACCAGCACCACCTCCTTTGGGAGATTCATTATCATGTCCCGTTCAATAATTGCCTTCACCGGACTTGCCACTGGTTTACCATCTGAAACGCTGACAATGGGCATGACCTCCTCTAACATACGGCCTTGAGCCTCCTCCTGCTTCCAACCTGTGAGTTTTTCAGCTACTGCGTTCACCAATACCACACGCCCCTCTGTGTCAGTGGAGATCACTCCATCTCCTATATTTCTCAATGTTACAGAAAGCCGCTCCTCCTCCTGGGCCAACAGATCTTCAGCCTGTTTTCTCTCGGTAATGTCCATACACACTCCACCAATTGCGTAAATCTCACCATTCTCATCATGGAGTGGAAATTTATTTGTGAGAAAATAGTTTTTCTTACCTTCTATAACAAAAGCGGTCAGGAAGGTCTGCGGGGCAGCACTGGACAAAACCAGCTCATCCTGTTTCCTGAACATCTCTGCCATTTCCCTTGGCAGGAGCTCAAAATCATTCCGGCCAATAACTTTTTCTGGTGGAATTCCGGCAACCTCAGCCCCCATACGGTTAACCAGAAGATAAGTCAGTCCACCGGTTTCTTTAAGATAAATGGGCATTGGAGCGTAATCCAGTATCCCTCGCAAATAGTCCGCATTAACCTTAAGTTCCTGCATAAGCTGTTCTGAGCGCCTTGATTCAAGCCTGAGTCTGTCATTATTTTTGAGCATCTCATCCTTAAAATGCCCTATCATAAAACCGGCTACACTCCCAACCAAGAGAGGAATCGCATACCTGTAAAGTTCATATTCATGCCCAGTGCCAGCAAGGGCCAATCTCCCGAATAACGGAACCAGAAAGGCACCGGTGAGAGCGTATTTTGCGCTCCATGACAGTTCAGAAAACTTCATATTTTTGTCCCCACTGACAGTTAGGCAGCGTTAATGTTGATAACTAACATCCTCACGGAAAGTCACTTTATCTACAACTACAAGTATATGCTTACAGGGTGCTGAAGATGCAAGGCGTAAAGGGGCGAAGGCGTACTCACTGTACTTAGGATCCCGAACAACACAACAGATGCGGTATCCTTTGAGTAATTATATACTTTCCATTGTCACGCCCGCTTATGCAGTATGTCAAGCTCTAAAATGCCTGAATGCCCCATAAGACGCCGTGAGGCAAGAAGGGCAACTGACATTGAGCCCAGGGCATTGGCTGCGGCAATCATGAACATTACCACCATCTGATACTTGACTGCCTCAAGGGGCGGAGAGCCTGCCAGGATCTGACCGGTCATCATGCCGGGGAGTGAAACAATCCCTGCCACAGACATATTGTTTATTATGGGTATCATGCCTGTCCTTACTGCCTCCCTTAAAGGTGCTGATAAAGCCTCCTTGCGGGTTGCACCATAGGTTAGCATGAGTTCTATTTCCTGCCTGCGCGAAGAGACATGCTCAAGGAACCTGTCAAGACAGAGGGAGATACCATTAAGGGAGTTGCCAAATATCATGCCAAGCATGGGGATGACATACTGGGGATCGTACCAGGGCCTGGTGCCAACCACTGCCTGTGTTACCACAGTACCCACAGTAAAAGCAGAAAACGCCATGGTAATCACAGTATCAATATGGATCCCTGTATAAACCCACTTGGACCTGCGTACTGCCTCCCGGCCTGCCATAAAAAGCATGAGTAGCAACCACATTATTACAGGCAGGGGATGATGGATGCCAAAAACCTTCTGAAGAACAAGCCCCACCATACCAAGCTGCACAACACAGCGGAGGACAGCAACAGCAAGGGACTTTTCAAGAGACAGTTTAAGCCTGATTGAGACCAGGGCAGAACCGGCCACCAGCATGGAGGCAACAAGAAGGTCAAAAAGGCTCAGATGAATAACTGTAGAGTGCATAGATTCAGTACCTGAGCAGCCCACCCTGCTCCAGTTTGAAGGAAATATCTGCTGCAGAGGTGTAACCGGTTTCGTGCATTACACAAAGCAGTGATTTTCCCGGCGTGTGAGCAAATTCCCTTAAAAGTTCCAGACATATTGAAACATTGGTACTGTCTAGGCCAGAAAAAGGCTCATCAGCAAGAATAATCGCAGGGCACCAAAGCAGTGCCCGTACAATGGCAAGCCTGTGCCTTTCACCTCCGGAAAGCTCCCTGGCATCATGGTCCATGCCTATGTGCCCAAGCCCTGCCTGGTCAAGGACTGTTCTTGCCCTGTGAACATCAAATTCACGGGAGCCGGCATTGGCCAGTTCAAAGGGAAACCGGAGATTGGTTTCCACATCACCTGAAAGAACCGGGGCATCCTGCATGAGCAAAACCACCCGACTTCTCCATGCGGGAAGCATATCATCTGAAAATTGCCTGCCAGCAAGCACCCTTTGAGCACCCGGAGCGTGTAAAAGGCCTGCTACCATCTTTAAAAGCGTAGTCTTGCCACAGCCAGACGGGCCAGAAAGCACTGAAAAAGTGGATTCTGGGAGACAAATCTCCACATCCTCAAACAAAAAACGTTTTCCCCTTGATACTGCAGAAAATGGCCCACTTTTTAACAGACATTCCTGGCTCATAATGCATCGTACCCGGTATCAACAGCCATCCAAACCTCCAAGAAAATAGTTCAAAGCTGAAAACTAAAGGCTGAAAGTTTTAAAAGACACAAAAGCTCGACCGCAAGGAACGCAAAGTTTTTTGCCGGTTCCCAAACTCCAGGAATATGTTTCATTTTTCGTTGTCCACCTGTCTTGCAGATTCAGACTTTGGGCTTTAAGCCTACTTCCTGGTCATGCAGGTTCATATCAAGAATAAATCTTACCCACAAGAAAGGTTGGACGCTTACGCACAGCCTGAAATATCCTGCCTATGTATTCTCCCAGAAGGCCAAGGGCAAAGAACTGACCACCTATAAAGAAGAAAAGCGCGGCAAACAATGTAAAAACCCCCTCTGCCGCCCAGCCTGCCCCTAAAACAATCCTTAAAACAACCAACAAAACAGCAAGGAGAATCCCTGTGATGGCAAGCCCGGTACCAACAAAAAAGAGGATGCGCAGGGGCCACATGGAAAAACCGGTCATCAGGTCAAGTTGAAGACTTAAGAGTTTTAAGAGTGAATACTTTGATTCACCGGCTGCACGGTCTTCATGCCTTACCGGTATTTCTACAGGATTATGGGCAAAAAAGGTAGCCAGGGCAGGTATAAAGGTGCGGTACTCAGGATTCTGCAGAATTCCGTTTACAACCTCCCTGCTGTAGCCCCGCAACATGCACCCGAAATCCTTGAGATCAATTCCAGAAACCCGCGTTATAATACGGTTGGTAATGCGGGAGGCAGTCTTTCTGAAGGCTGTATCCTGCCTGTTGATTCTGACAGTCCCTACGAGGTCATGCCCCTGTCTGAATGACTTGATGATATTTGGAATCTCCTCTGGAGGATTCTGAAGATCAGCATCCATTGTGATCACCCACTTGCCGCGACTGTGGGCAAAACCTGCCATGACTGCTGCGTGCTGGCCAAAATTACGGGCAAGGTCAACCACCACAAGGCCCGGACGAGCAGCCCTGTTTGAAAGAAGCACCTCAAGGGTAGAATCAGCGGAGCCGTCATTGACACAAACAACCTCCCACGTCTCCTCTAGGGAGGAAAGGACTGGAAAGAGCCTATCAAAAAGTGGCTCTATATTCTTTTCCTCGTTATACATGGGAATAACAACAGAAATATCTGGAGGGTTCTTTATGTCCTCCTGGGTGCCATCAATTGTACTCTGATTTTGCTGAAGCTGAATGTTGTTATTGTCTGTCATAAAAATTCCTGCATATAATTATAAAAGGCATCGAACGAAAGATCGGTCTACCACTATAAAATTTCATGTTACACTAATACCATGACACCGTCCTACTTGAAACTTCTGAAAACCGGAGAGCTTGAAAAAAGAATCAGGAAAGCTGAAGAGATGCTTGAGCCCTGCTGTCTTTGTCCAGAAAAGTGCGGTGCCAAGCGATTATCAGGTCAAAAGGGAAAATGCCGGTTAGCCGCCAAGGCAATAGTTGCGGACTTTGCCCCTCATTTTGGGGAAGAGCCGCCTATACGTGGCAGCAATGGCTCAGGAACGGTATTCTTTTCCGGGTGTAACATGCACTGCATATACTGTCAGAACTATGAGATAAGCCAGACCACTCCAGGTACTCCCGCAACACCGGAGCTCCTTGCGTTCATGTTCCTGATGCTTCAGGAAAAGGGGTGCCACAACGTCAATCTTGTAACCCCTTCACACATAGTACCCATGTTCCTCCAGGGACTGCAGCTTGCCGCGCAGGAGGGACTTGAAATCCCCATTGTGTATAATTCAGGGGGCTATGACTCGGTTGAGACACTGAGGCTGCTGGATGGAATTGTTGATATTTACATGCCTGACTTCAAATACTGGGATGAAGAAACAGCATTCCGGCTTTCAGGAATACGAAACTACCCTGAGGTTGCAAGGGCAGCCATAACGGAAATGCACAGGCAGACAGGCATTCTGAAAACTGACAGTAAAGGGGTTGCAACCAGGGGCCTTCTTGTAAGGCACCTTGTTCTGCCAAATGACCTGGCAGGGACAGAACACATTGTTAAATTTCTGGCAGAACATGTGTCAGAGGGGACATGGATAAACATAATGGAACAGTACCATCCAAGCTGGAAGGCATGGGATGAGCCACCGCTTAACCGGCCAGTGACAACTGACGAATTTGAAAGGGCGGTAAGGCTTGCGCTGGAGGCGGGATTGCATTTGTGCAACCATGAGGTCAGGAGCACATAAGGGCAGTGATGGTTGGAAACAACCATATTATACGGAATAAAAAAGCCCGGTTACCTAAGGCAGCCGGGCGTCAAGTTATCGCAATTGTAAAACGTCTTAAAATACTACTGCAAGACCTGCCTGTGCAGCACTTGCAATGGTTGCAAGTCCCTCAGGCAAGATGCCCAGATAAATCACGCCAATGGCTGCAACCACTATTGCAACAAGTGTGGGGGCTGTAAGTGTTCCAGCCCTGACATCCCGCTCAGGCTCTTCCATATACATCATCCATATAACGCGGAGATAGTAGTAAAGGCCAAACACACTGGTCATGATACCAAGAGCAGCCAGAAGCATGTACCCCTCTTTGATTGCCGCTGAAAAGACGTAGAACTTGGCAATAAAGTCTGCAGTCGGCGGCAAACCTGCCATTGCTACAAGGAACAGCGACATAAGAAAGGCAAGCCCAGGATACTTAAATCCTATTCCCTTGTAATCGCCAAGTGTCTGTGCACCACGCTCAACACCGTCTATGATATAGAGAACGCCAAAGGCGCCAAGATTCATCAGTGTATAGGAGAAGAGGTAAAACAGAATTCCTGCCCTGCCCTCTGCATTTGCGGCAAGGATACCAAGTGCCATGTACCCTGCATGGGCAACAGATGAGTATGCAAGCATCCTCTTTACGTTTTTCTGCGATACTGCAAGCAGGTTACCAATGAACATGGTCAAAAGCGCTGCCCACCACACAACAGGCTTCCAGTATGCCTCAAGACCAACAAGGCTGGCTGTGGCGCTAAAGCCTGACTGAGTGCTTAACAGCGGGCTGAAAGCTACGAACAGTACCTTTATAAACACACCAAAGGCGGCTGCCTTGACTGCTGTGGCCATGAAGCCGGTGACTACAGAGGGGCTGCCTTCATAGACATCCGGTGTCCACATGTGGAAAGGCACCATTGCCATCTTGAAAAACAGGCCTATCATGAGCATTGCGAGAGCAAGCAGGATGGCTGGTTGATGGAAAAGCCCGCCGACTGAGATGGCCTTTGCAATCTGGCTGAGATTTACTGTCCCTGTAAAACCGTACAGCAGCGCCATGCCGAACAGGAAAAATGCAGACCCGAAACTGCCCAGCATGAAGTACTTGAATGCCCCCTCCTGGGACTGCCGACAGGCCTTGATGAATGCTGCCAAGGCATATACCGCAATGGACATTATCTCCAGGGTAATGAACATCATCAGCAGGTCAACCGACTGGATGAACGCCACCGTGCCATATACGGCAAATATAAGCAGAATAAAGTACTCAGAATGGGGCAGCTTGTTATTTTTCAGATAGCCCAGGCTCATAAGCGCTGCCAGAATACCTGACATGATGACAACTGCGCAGAGAAAGGTGGTAAACCTGTCTGCTGAAAAAATGCCCCCAATTCCGGTCTGCTCCACATTCCACTGACGGAACATCACGTGAAGCACTATGGCAACCAGTGAACCAATAGTAATCCAGCCGATGATTCCAGTCCTGGAAGACTTGTCCCTTCCCAATAGTAGTATGTCCGCGATTATCAGCGCCAGGCCTGCAATAATCAGCAGGATCTGACCACCGCAAACTTGCCATAACTGAGCCAGGCTGAAGGAAAATCCAAGGTTGCTCATGATTATTTACTCCTCAGCGGAATGATCTCTTTGATGCTGTCAAGGGCTGCATAGTCACTGTCAACCTGCGCCAACTGATGCTGGGTGACCTGAACCTGCCCTATGAAATGATCTACAGACTTATGCATCTTGTTAAGAAAGAAGTTTGGAAACAGACCGATCCAGAATATAAACACAATCAGAGGTGCAAGATAAACCAGTTCCCTCAAGTTCAAATCAGGAATATTGAGGTTCTTGGGGTTTGTAACCTTGCCGTAAAATACCCTCTGGAACATCCACAGCATGTAAACAGCGCCAAGTATCACACCGGTTGCTGCTAGAACCGCAGCAGCCTTGTTGACCTTGAAGGTTCCAAGCAGGATGAGGAATTCGCCAATGAATCCGTTGGTGCTCGGAACACCTATTGATGAGAGTGTGACAATCAAAAATACAGTGGCATATGCAGGCATTATCTTGGCTATACCGCCATACTCCTTGATAAGCCTTGTGTGCCGCCTTTCATATACAACACCTACCAGAAGGAAGAGCGCACCGGTTGAGATACCGTGGTTAAGCATCTGCAGGATTGAGCCCTCCACGCCCTGGCGGGTAAGAACAAACAGACCAAGCATACAGTAGCCCAGGTGGGATACCGATGAGTAGGCAACAAGTTTCTTGATATCCGGCTGCACCATGGCTACCAGTGCGCCGTAGATGATGCCGATCACCGAAAGAGTTATTAAGGCAGGTGTGAAGAACGCGCACCCTTCCGGAAACAGAGGCATTGCAAACCTGATATAGCCGTATGTACCCATCTTCAGAAGGATACCGGCAAGGATTACAGAACCTGCGGTTGGAGCCTCAACGTGGGCATCCGGCAACCATGTGTGAAGTGGAAACATGGGAACCTTGATTGCAAAGGCAAACGCAAAGGATGCAAAGAACAGCAGTTCGTAGAGCCTTGGCAGGTCTGTGTTAAGGAACTCAAGGAGATTAAAGGTCAGCACACCTGTCTGCTCCTTGTGGAAGTAAACCAGCCCGATTATACAAACCAGCATGAGCAGTGAGCCTACTGCGGTGTACAGGAAGAACTTGATGGCTGCGTAGATCCTTCTCTCACCGCCCCATACGCCGATTATCAGGTACATGGGGATAAGCATGAGCTCCCAGAATACGTAGAAGAGGAACAGGTCAAGTGCTACGAATGTTCCCAGCATGGCGGTTTCCAGAACAAGCATTGCTATCTGGAACTCCTTCACCCTCTTCTCTATC
Organism: Deltaproteobacteria bacterium; assembly: GCA_026996955.1. Classification (GTDB taxonomy): domain Bacteria; phylum Desulfobacterota; class Dissulfuribacteria; order Dissulfuribacterales; family QOAL01; genus S144-17. Next base: position 6,588 of record JALWJV010000070.1, on the reverse strand, counting down.
GCACTCCAGGTTGAGAGAATTGTTATGGGCGTGAGGAAGGTGGTCAACAGGACCAGCCAAAACGAAATACCGTCAAGACCCAGATGATACGAGATGCCGTAGGATGGAATCCACGAGTGGTTTTCCACCATCTGGAATCCGGCAATATCCGGGTTAAACCCTGCGTAGATCCAAAGTGACACTATGAAGGTCACTATGGAGGTCACAAGGGCAACACCCCTTATGATGTTCTTTGACTGTTCACTCTTCTGAGGAAGAAACAGTATAGCAAGTACTCCCAGCAGAGGCAGAAATGTGACATATGTCAGTATAGGAGCATTCATAATAAACCCTTAAGTTTCCTTAGTCTGAATTACCGGCCTGTTCACCGTCCCTATCGTTTCTTTTATATAAACCCTGATGCTGCATCAGGACTTGCACATTGTTGGTGAGAAACACATCCCGTCCCAACCCCTGGCGCACTTAATGAGCGCCAAGGAAAAACCAGAGTATGACCACGGCTCCAAGGCACATGTAGGCACCATAGGTCTGCATGTAGCCGTTCTGTATATGCCTGAGCCCTGCAGAAGACCTCTTGACCAGCCAGCCGGGGCCGTTGACACCGATTCCGTCTATGAAGAATGCATCGATTACCTTCCACAGGAATACTGAGAAGTGATAAATGGGAAGTACAATCATTACATAGTAGATCTCATCAACATAGTATTTGTTGTATATGAGGTCGTAATGGAGCTTGTACTGCTCTGCCAGTTTGGCAGGAAGATCCTTTGCATGAGCCATGTATATGAAGTAGGCAAGGCAGATACCGATTACGCCCACCAGAACCGAGCTGCCCATGAGTGTCCACTCAACACCATGTGAATATTCAGGAATAACCACTGCGTGACTCACGATGGCCTGGGAGTGCTCAAACACTGGCTCAAGGAATGTTTCAAGGATATTGGGCACATGACCAAGGTGCTGTCCTATGAGGTGAGGTATGCCCAGCCAACCGCCTGTAAGTGACAGGAAGGCAAGCACTATAAGCGGGAAGGTCATGGTCACAGGAGACTCGTGCACATGATGTGCCTGCTCTTCTGTGCCGCGGAACTCACCGTGGAAGGTCATGAATATCAGCCTGAACATGTAGAATGCAGTTATACCGGCAGCAAGAGTTCCAACGAACCAGATAATCTTGCCCATAACCGGATAGTACGGGAAGGTAAACGCCTTCCAGAGTATCTCGTCCTTTGAGAAGAAGGCTGCAAAGGGCGGGATACCGGCTATGGCAAGAGTTGCAATAAGCATGGTGATATATGTGATGGGCATCTTCTTGGCCAGTCCGCCCATGTGCCTCATGTCCTGATCACCGCTCATTGCGTGAATAACAGAACCTGAGCAGAGGAACAGACATGCCTTGAAGAAGGCGTGTGTCATAAGGTGAAAGATACCAGCCCAGTATGCAGTAACCCCTACACCCACAAACATATAGCCAAGCTGGCTCACGGTTGAGTATGCCAGGACCTTCTTGATGTCATTCTGGAGAATACCGATGGTAGCTGCCATCAGCGCAGTTGCAACTGCAATGAGTGAGACAACCAGCAGCGCAGTGGGAGCAAGCGTGTAAAGGATGTTTGACCTTGCCACCATATAAACACCTGCGGTTACCATTGTGGCAGCGTGGATCAGTGCGGAAACAGGTGTGGGACCTGCCATGGCGTCAGGCAGCCAGACATAGAGTGGAATCTGTGCTGACTTACCTGTTGCACCAACAAACAGCAGCAGGCACATGGCAATCATTACCGGGGCATTGATTGTTATTGCACCCTCATGGAACATCTCGTGTGCCTTGTGGAAGACCTCATTGTAGTCCAGAGAGCCGAAGGTTATGAACATGACAAACATGCCCAGCACAAAACCGAAGTCACCGATCCTGTTTACAATGAATGCCTTCTTGCCGGCATCTGCATTTGCATCCCCCTCGTACCAGAAACCGATAAGCAGGTATGATGCAAGCCCAACGCCTTCCCAGCCTACGAACATGACCAGGTAGTTCTTGCCAAGTACCAGCAGGCACATGAAGAACACGAACATGTTCAGGTAGGCAAAGTAACGCCAGTAGGAAGGATCGTCATGCATGTATCCAACGCTGTATATATGGATAAGGAAGCTGATGCCTGTTACAATCAGGATCATCACTGCTGAAAGCTGGTCAATCATGAAGCCAAGCTCAACATGCACGTCCCCCACAGCGATCCAGTGCCACAGCACCTGGATAAGCTGTCTCTCCTCAACGGGCCTGCCGACCAGCTCCACTACGGCAAACAGAGCTACAACAAAGGCAAATCCAATGGCGGAACATGCGGTGAAAAAGACGCCTCCCTTTCCAATCCTCTGGCCCAACAGACCATTTATGAGGAAGCCGACCAGCGGAAAAAGTGGTATGAGAAATATATAGTTTTCCATGTCAGATCCTTAAGCCCCTACCATTTTAAGACGTTGAACTTGTTAATATTGACTGATTTCACATGCCTGAACAGGACGATGAGAATCGCAAGCCCTACTGCCACCTCTGCAGCAGCTACGGCATATATGAACAGGACCATAACCTGGCCTGCCATCTCAGCCCTGAATTGGGAAAAGGCAACAAGCATCAGGTTCACCGAGTTGAGCATGAGTTCAACTGACATGAACAGTATCAGCGCATTACGCCTGGTAAGAAAGCCAATTGCCCCCAGCCCGAAAAGGATGGATGCCAGTACTATGTAATAGTTGAGTGTTGCCATCAGTCCACTCCCTTACAGCTTCTTTTTGCCAAGGTATATTGCAGCTATCAGTGCTACCAGGAGCAGCACAGATGCCACCTCAAAATGAAGTAAGTAATCCCTGAAGAAAAACTCTCCGATCTGACCAGGTGATCCAAAGCCGTCCGGCAGAGATACAGCACCGTGTTCCTTGACATCCTTCAGGGCCTTTACTACCAGGCCGATCATGGCAGCAACAAGAAACACACCCATTATTCGGTACGACATATTTTCCTGAATCACCTCCAGCCTGTCGTCCGGGGACATGAGCAGCATGATAACAAAGACGACCAGGACTAGAATCGCTCCGGCATAGATGGAAATCTGGAAAATCGCTATCAGCGGTGCGTGGAGATGGAGATAGAGTGCCGCGCACGCCACAAAGACTGTCAGCAGCCCCAAGGCGCTTGCCAGTGCTTCCCTGGCTGAAATGGTGAAGATTCCTGCACCAACAGCCATCACTGCAAAGGTAATGAAGTACAAATCCATTATATCACCTGCTCCCCCTGATTCGTGAAAGTGTTCATTCGTTCTGTATATTGAACATCCCGCATTGGCCTGCTCAGGAGTTCCTGGCCTGCGGCAATGTAATGCCCTTTATGTTTCAAGTACTATTCCTTGGAGTCCTCGCCCTCTTTCTTTGCGTCTGCCTTTTCAGCAGGTTTGGCTTTGTCGGCTTTAGGGGCGGCCTTGGCTGCCGGCTTTGCGGCAGGTTTCTTTGCCTCGGCCTTGGGCGGGGCCTCAACAGGCACCTTCTTCGGCTTTGGCTTCAGTTTGCCTGCTGCCTTTGCCTCCTCAAAGTTTGCTATGAGCTTTGCCTTGTCGTAAATACAGGCCTCCATGGTGTACTCAGCTAGCTCGTGTCCCTGGCCGAGCACTATAGCGTTCTTGGGACAGGCCTCTTCACAGAAGCCGCAGAATATGCAGCGGAGCATATCAATGGTGAACTCCTCACACATTGTCTTGCCGGCATACCTGTCCTCTTCGCCATCAGCTGGCTTACCCCTCTTGACTGTTATGCACTTGGCAGGACACGCCTTTGCGCACATACCGCAGCCCACACATAGCTCCTGTCCCTTTTCGTTGAGCTGGAGCATGTGTGCCCCCCTGAAGTTTGGAGATATTGGCCTCCGGTCTTCAGGATACTGCCATGTTGTAGGAACGGTATGAGGACCTTTGCGGAAGGAATACCTGATATTCTTTACAAAGTGTCTCCAGGTAATTCCCAGCCCCTTTATTATCTCCCAGAGATAGATCCTAACAGAAAGTGGATATTCTTTTTTAACTACCGGTTTGGGCATGATTCTGCTCCACCTACACTGTCAGCTGTACAAGCAGTGCTGTAATGAAGAAGTTAACAAGACACAGTGGAATAAGTGATTTCCACCCCAGTCCCATGAGCTGGTCATACCTGAAACGTGGAACTGTCCAGCGCACCCACACGAACAGGAACAGGAAGAACGCCTGTTTCAGGAAGAACACCAGGAATGAGGCAATTCCATAGGAAACCGGGCCGAGAAAGGCACTCATGTCAATATAGGGAAGTTGCCAGCCACCAAAGTATATGCTTACCATTATTCCTGACAGGGTCCCGAGGTTTACATACTCACCGAAGAGGTAGAGACCCAGGCGCATGGAGCCGTATTCCGTGTGGTAACCGTTTACAAGTTCCGACTCTGCCTCAGGAAGGTCAAAGGGCACCCTGGCTGCCTCGGCATAGGCTGCCACAATAAACATCAGGAAGCCAAGGGGCTGCTTGAATATGCCCCAGTTGGGCAGAAATCCCAGGAATGTTCCCTGCTGTGCAAGCACCATCTCCCTCATGGAAAAGGTTCCGTAAAGGAGCACCACCGCAAGCAGCGCAAGCCCCATTGGCACTTCGTAGGAGATGAGCTGGGCTGTGGACCTAAGACCACCCAGAATGGAGTACTTGTTATTTGACGCCCAGCCACCGACAACCATGCCGTAAACGCCCATGGAGCCTACTGCAAGGACATAAAGAAAACCGATATTTACATCCGATACCTGCAGGATTATCTCCTTGCCCCCGATTACGATCTTGTCGCCGAAGGGCACAACCGCATAGGCTGAAAAGGCAGGTATGGCAAAGAGTGCCGGACCCAGGATGTAGAGGATTTTCTTTGCCTTTTCCGGTATAATCTCTTCCTTTGTAAAGAGCTTGATACCGTCTGCAAGGGGCTGGAGCAAACCGAATGGCCCTGCCCTGTTGGGACCGAGCCTGTCCTGCATCATGGCCGAAGCCCTGCGCTCTACCCATGTCATGACTACTGCAATGAGCAGACACCAGACCCAGATGAATACAACTTTTATAAGATCAATTATCCAGTCTTCCATGGAGCAGCCTCCTAACGGTCAAGCTCGCCTGCAATGATATTAAGACTACTGAGACAGGCGATGGTATCGGAGATCATATCCCCCTTAACCAGCTCACCAAATGCCTGATATACCATGTAACACGGTGGCCTGATCTTGATTCTGTACGGCTTGTCACTGCCATCACTTCTTATCCAGAACCCAAGCTCACCATTGGGTGTCTCTATTGCGTTGTAGATTTCACCTTCCGGAGGCCTGATGATCTTGGGGACCTTTGCCATGAGCGGCGCATCTTCAGGCATCTCCTGATACATGACGTATGCCTGGTCTATAATCTTTATGGATTCCTCCATTTCAAGCATACGAATCATGTAGCGATCAAATACGTCACCGTTCTTGCCAACCGGGATGTCAAAATCCATCTGGTCGTAGAGCATGTAGGGCTCATCCTTGCGAAGATCCCTCTTTACTCCGCATGCCCTGAGACACGGGCCTGTGAACCCCCAGTTCAGCGCATCCTCTGCTGAGAATGCATTAACCCCCACGGACCTGTCTATCCAGATACGGTTTTTGGTGAGCAGCTTGTCGGTTTCGTCGTTTGCCTTCCTGATGGTGTCTCTGAGTGTGGGCCACTTCTCGTGGAACTTGTCAGGTAGGTCTGCATTAACGCCGCCTATCCTTCCAAAGGTGTTGGTGAGACGGGCGCCGTTATACCACTCAAAGATGTCGTAGATCTCTTCACGCTGAATGATGAGATAGAAGAAAGGAGTAAGAGCTCCAAGGTCAACACCGAGGATACCCACCAGGACCTGGTGGTCAGCGATACGGGCAAGCTCCATCATTATAGTACGAATAAGCTGCGCCTTCTTTGGCGCCTCAATACCAAGGAGCTTTTCTACTGCCATCTCATATGCCACATTGCTGGCAATGGCGGAGCAGTAGTTCATTCTGTCGGTCAGAGGAATAAACTGATGGTAGGTGAAGTTTTCTCCCAGCTTTTCCACACCCCTGTGCAGGTACCCGATTTCAGGCTCGGCACTGACAATGGTTTCACCATCGGTCTTGGCAATAACCCTCAATGTACCGTGCATGGCCGGGTGTGTTGGCCCTATATTAATAGTGACCAGATCATCAGGGTCTTTGTCTATCTGGCATACCGGATCAAAATCCACTATGTTTCCTCCCTACAATTTAAGGCCTACAATTTTTGGACCTGCGGCAGGCCCAAGTGTTTCAGGCGTATTACCATAAATATTCAGTGGTATATGCCTGGCACCTCATAAGTAGAAGCAATCTATGGGTTATGTACGATGCACCTGAGGCGTCGAGGCTTCAGGAATGCCCACATCACCTGTTCTACTGCACAGAACCTGATTTAAAGTTGCTGCACGGCTGCATAAGACAGCCAAAATATGTCACCTGGGAGTACAACACAGTTTTAATAAAGCTGTTGCCCAGGCCTATTTTCTAA
>JALWJV010000069.1 GCA_026996955.1 Deltaproteobacteria bacterium | reverse complement strand
GCTTTTTCTGTTCACCAAAGCGATATTTGAAGGAAGGCCCATTGATGTATTCAACTATGGCAGGATGAAACGGGATTTCACCTACATTGATGACATAGTCGAGGGTGTGATAAGGGTGCTTGATATGCCGGCAAAGCCTGATCCTGCATGGGATGGTGACAATCCTGACCCTTCTTCCAGTTATGCCCCATGGAAGATTTACAACATTGGAAACAACAAGCCTGTTGAGCTGATGAGGTACATTGAGGTCCTGGAAGAGTGCATTGGGAAAAAGGCGGAAAAGAACCTGCTTCCCATGCAGCCAGGGGATGTTCCTGCAACCTACGCTGATATTGACGATCTTGTAAGAGATACGGGCTTCCACCCATCCACCACCCTTGAAGAGGGTATTCCGCGTTTTGTAGAGTGGTACAGGGAATACTACGGGGTCTGAAAATCCAGGCATATTTAGGCAGATACAATGATTTGAAGTAACTGTTCAGCGCATTTATTGAATGAGGTTGGTAAATAGATACGATTTAAACTCTTATCTCTTGAAAGCTTCGCCCTTGTGTGTCAAAGTACAACGGTCTTGCAAACAGGCGTGCCTGTTACCTCTGGCACACAGAAAATCCGCTGAAAGAGAATCATACCTGCCAAGCCTCCATGCCCCTGATCTCGGAAAAAGATTTCAAGTCCCGGTTAAACCCTGAACAGTACAGGGCTGTTACACACATTGAAGGGCCTGTGCTGGTAATTGCCGGTGCAGGAAGCGGCAAAACCCGCACCCTGGTCTATCGTGTTGCCAGGCTTATCATGGAGGGTATCCCTCCGGAATCCATTCTGCTTTTAACATTCACGCGCAAGGCAGCCTCTGGCATGCTGCAGCGTGCATCTGAGATCACAGGCCCTGCATGCAGCCAGGTAGCCGGTGGGACATTTCATTCCTTTGCCCACCGCATGCTTAGAAGCCATGCCCACCTTGCCGGGTACTCTCCAAACTTTACAATCATGGATGCCGGGGATACCAGGGATCTGCTCCACCTGCTTGCAAGGGAGATGAAATTTACAGGTCCAGGCAAGCGGTTCCCGAGAAAGGCTACACTTGCAGCCATTATCAGCAAGGCTGAAAATGCATCAAAGCCCATTGAGGATATAATACAACGCTATTATCCACACCTGTCCAGGGATATAAAATCCATTACCATGCTGCACCAGGCGTACACCCGCTACAAAAAAAAGCATGGTCTAATGGACTATGACGATCTGCTGTTGAGGTGGCGTGACATTCTGCTTGACAGCCCCAGGGTACGGCAGGAAATGGGAGAACGATACCAGTTTATCATGGTGGACGAGTACCAGGACACCAATCCTGCCCAGGCTGAAATAGTCAGGCTAATGGCAACCGGACATGAAAATGTCATGGTGGTTGGGGATGATGCACAGTCAATTTATTCATTCAGGGGAGCCACAATCAACAATATACTTGATTTTCCTCACCTGTTCCCGGGCACCACCATAATAAAACTTGAAAAGAACTACCGTTCAACACAACCGAACCTTGACTGCACCAACGCCATAATAGCAAATGCCAGCCAGAAATTCTCCAAGCGTCTCACTGCCCACAGGACAGGCGGCGTTCCGCCTGCACTGTATCAGGCAAGGGATGAGAATGAACAGGCGGCGTTTGTTGCAGGACACATTGCCTCCCTGATTGATAACGGCACAGAGCCACATGAAATCGCAGCACTTTTCAGGGCAGGATTTCACTCCTTTGCACTTGAAACAGAACTTAACGCCCGGGGAATACCCTTTGAAAAACGCGGCGGAATGAGACTGATAGAATCGGCGCACATAAAGGATTTCATTTCCGTACTGCGCATTTCCCAGAATCCCCTCGACAGGCTGAGCCTTGAACGGGCCTTGCTCCTTATTCCCCACCTTGGCATAAAGACAGCAGGAAAAATCTTTGCAGAAGTTGTAAAGAGCAGTGATCCCCACAGACTGCTGGCAGAGTATCCAAGCCGGGCCCGTTGGGCTGAAAAGTTACAAGAACTTGGAAAACTGCTCCTTGAAATTAACCATCTTGCCAGCCATGGAAAATTCCGCAAAATCCTGGATATGGCTGAAAAATGGTACAGGCCATTCCTTCAGGCAAACTATATTGACGACTTTCCCAAAAGGCAGCAGGACATAAGCCAGCTTATTGCAATGTCATCCAAGTATGGCACCATTCAGGAGATGCTTGATGAGCTGGCTCTTGATCCCCCGGAAAAAGGCCCGGATGACTCTTCGAACAGGAAACGTGTGGTATTATCAACCATTCACTCGGCAAAGGGCCTCGAGTGGAAGGCGGTTTATATACTTTCAATGGCAGAGGGCAGATTTCCATCCCCAGCATCACAAAACAGCATAGATGAACTGGAAGAAGAACGCAGGCTGTTCTATGTAGCAGCTACCCGGGCCAAGGACTATCTGTGCCTCTGCTATCCCATGTTTATCAACATGGCAGGTGCTGGCCTTGCGCCTGCTGAACCATGCCGGTTCCTGAAGGAAATCCCGCCCAGCCTCCTGCATCAAATTGACCCTGCCACCCATCCCTTGCATACGCACGCGGAACAGGGTTTTGAAGCATGTACTAAAACTCCTGCAGTCACCTCTAAAAATTTCTCTCAGGGCAGTGGAGGGCTTGGACCGGACCAACAGGGGGATATACCACTTGCACCTGGCACCCGGGTAAGACATTCAACCTTTGGACGTGGCAAAATTATACAAAAAATTTCAACAGAAAAGGTTAAAGTGCTGTTTGAAGTTGGTGGGATCAAAACCCTCCACTTGAAATATGCAAAACTATGCGTAATATGACACTGTGCAATATGCCCCGTATGCCATATTATCCCATAGGAAATTAATTGCACAAACAATGGGACTTTTTTTTCACTTCAACATTTTTTAACGGACCTCACCCTTCAATTTCTTTTTTTAATGTGAATTTTATCATTTTAGCATCCGGCACACTAATTGCTTGATGTATTGCCGTTGTATTATTTTTCTGTTATTGCCCAACCATCCGGGTAAAAAGCGCTCAGGGAGGATTGAAGATGAGACATATAACCATATCGCTAATCTTACGATTATGTACCTTATTATGTACAATTTGCATGACCGGCCTTTTTGCATCAGCATTTGCCGGAAACAACGCGGGGGCAGCCTTCAATTACTGGCCAGATACAGGCCAAAACAAGTGTTACAACAACTCAAGTGAAATTGAGTGTCCTGCATCTGGGGAGGCTTTTTATGGACAGGATGCCCAGTATAATGGTTTACGTTCCTATACAAAACTTGGTTACAATGGAGTTGAACTTCCCGACGATGCAACTTTGGAAGATGGCTGGGTAATGACCCGGGACAATGTCACCGGACTCATATGGGAAGTCAAAACTGATGACGGTTCCATTCATGACAAGGACAACAACTTTACCTGGTGTGATACAAATCCAGATACCAATGGCGGAGATCAAGGGGCGTGTGCCGATCCTGCAGCAGAAGATGACACTGAAGCCTTTATTGCAAAGCTAAACCAAGATAATTTCGGCGGTTTTTCAGACTGGCGCATGCCGACAGTCAAAGAACTCTCCACACTTGTAAACCTTGGCGCATCAGATGAGGCCCCTGCGGTGGACGCTGATTTCTTTCCCAATACTATTTCAGACAACTACTGGTCTGCCACTACTGCAGCAGATCAGCCTACCTGGGCATGGTATGTGTGTTTCAGCAACAGGTGTGTTGATGACAACTATTTCAAGACCGACAGGCACTGGGTAAGGGCGGTTCGCGGCGGACAACCTGTACCCCAGAGCAGGTTTATTGATAATGGAGATGGTACAATTACCGATGTTTCAACCAGTCTGATGTGGCAGAAGTGCTACATGGGCCAAACCTACAATAATAGTACAGGTGAGTGTGAAGACATACCCGAGGAGTGGGGAACATATTCCTGGGAACAAGCATTAGAGTATTGTGAAACTTCAAACTTAGCTGGCTACACTGACTGGCGGCTACCAAATCGTAATGAGATGCAGTCATTGGCTGATTACAGCACCACCAATCCAGCGATCCCTGATCTATTTTCCATACCCTACTGGTATGACCCGGCCGACCCCTTCAACTTTATATTGTTTTGGACATCTTCAACGATATATTCATTAGACACAAATAACAATATTGATTATTCCACAGCATTCTATCTTGACCTTTACAAGGGACAAATTTGCAGTTTTGACAAACTCGATACGACGTACCTGATTGTCAGGGCTGTTCGGACCATTGAGACAAATGGTGATCATGACTACGATCAGGACTTTGATGGCAGCGACCTGGCCAACATGGTGTTTTATGCCCAGCCTGCCCATGGATATGATCCGTCTTGCGATTTGAACCATAACTGGGTAATTAATGACCAGGATATTCAATTATTCGCCAGCCGCTTTGGAAATTAATTCAGGTACTCTTCAATAAACAATGACTTATTGCACGGAATCACAACAACTAAACAGAAAGAAGTACCATTGACGCTGGACAAAATATGGCAAATGGAAAAAAAATACTGGGTATTTTTTTTCACAAAAACTAAAGATATTTTAAAAAAATAATATTATAAACGTCTTACTAAGGTTTTTTTATGATATTTCATCGGCACACTATTTGCTGTGTATGTAAAAAAATGTAATATTTAAAGATTAAGGAAAGGAGGTTTCCAGTTTATACTCAGGTACATGAGTAACGGACAAAGGGAATTATCAAATTTAATATAAGGAGGCATATGAATGTGAATGGATTAAAAGTTACAAAAAAAATCATAGTGTCATTTTTTAAAGCGATATTCATTCCCGCTTTAATGATGGCGTGGACCGTAACTACTGCATCGGCCGCCACCTTGGTCTCTGCAGAAGGTACGTATGATGCTGATCAACTTATACTGAACATTTACGCACAACTTGATACACCAGTGGTAAGTCAATGTATCAAGGTAACATTCAACCCGGATGAGTTATCTGTAGTATCTGCAGATAAAAATGAGAGTGTATGGTATTTCGGTGATTCCAGCACCAATTATCCATACAAAGATCCTGAAATCAGTGCCGATTCTGTTGTAATCCTCGGGGGAAAGCTTGATACCAGTGATCCTACAGCCGGTGTCAGTGGCGACAAGGTTCTCCTTGGGACAATCACTTTTACAAGGGCTACAAATACCATGCCTGTCAGTGATCCAGAGAGCCTGTTCGGCATAACTGTATCTTTGGGCAAGGATCGTGCAACATACCCCAACTACGTCAACTTTGCCTCTACAACCGGAGAGGATCTGGACTCTACAGTCACTTTTTCCGGAGTGAGCTATGCAGTGATTTGCAATCTGCAGGCTGATATAAATGGTGACGGAACAGTCAACCTGACTGACTTCCTGATAATTAAAACTCACTGGCTTCAAACAGGTGTTACCTACGAAGAAGGAGACATCAATGGTGACGGGACGGTCAACCTGACTGACTTCCTGATTCTTAAAAACGAATGGTTACAAAGCTGTAACTAAAAAATATCATCCAACAAGGAGATTGAACATGAAAAGTTTATTCACAATTTTTTTTAGAGGCACATTACTTCTAACGGCATTACTTTTTATGATTGTAAACAGCGCCCTGGCAAGTGCATGGTTTGATATAATGCCTGGTGCTGATGAGTATTCTGTAGATTTTGTTATGGGTGTAGATCCAGGAGAATCACTGAATCTGGGCGCATACACGCTGGCGTTTACATACGAAGGAGCGAATATAGTTAATGTGACTGAAACTCCTCCTGACCCTCTTTTCCCAATGCCAATGTATGAAGATGTTACACCTGAAGGTACTCCTTTCGTTGCATTCACGGGGGTTGCATTATGGGGATCAGCCATCATTACTGATGATACAACCCTTGCGTCGTTTCAGTTTGATGGTCCTGCAGAAGTTAAATGGTATGACTCCTATGACAGTTTTATGGTACAGGGAGAAAAGAATAGCGAAGTGTTCGAGCTGCATGGCCGTGATCTGGCTGAAGGAGGACACCTGAAACATTCATATAATGCCGTTCCTATCCCAGGCGCAGTATGGCTGCTTGGAACAGGTCTTCTGGGGCTGTTTGGCATAACACGGAAGAGAGCCACCAAGTAAGAATCAGACGAGCTTACTTAAGGAATAACAAAAATGAAAACAAAAAGTATAGCCATACTGTCAGCTCTGCTGTTCCTCATTCCAGGAATGATTGTCAGCGCATCTGCGTCATGCGGAGGATTAGGCCCAGGAACCATTTGGGAGCCCACAGAGTCTGGTAACATAGACATCAATTATTCCGGTTTTGAAATATACGGCAAAATTGCAATTTTTGATGATCAGGCCAGCCTGCTAGACAGCGACCCCCATTTTATCCTTCAAGGCAATCCAGGCTTTGGCATAGTGTGGGATAGCATAGAGTTGTTACCTGTAGGCGACAACTTCGGTATAAGACGTGCGGGAATGCCCAACACTCCAAGGGTTATACTTGAGGGGTCCAACCGCTTCCAGGTTGCAATGAAAGTAGATGATTGCTGGTTGCCAGGTTTTAATACTGAAGTAGCCGATGCATTGGGACTAGACTCTGCATATGGACAGCATGCCATAACCTGGTACGGTTTCGATGCCCTTCTGATTCAGGTTGACGCTCAGCCTGTTCCAATTCCGGGAGCGATTTATCTGCTTGGCGTTGGACTGGCAGGATTGGCATTATTTAAAAAAAGTAAAGCATAACATCATAACATGACACTAAAAGGGGGATTTTATATCCCCCTTTTTATATCGAAACTAACCTTACTTCACCCCCACCTTCCATTTCCTCATCCATTTTAATTCGTGCTATTTTTATTTCAGTTATCGGTTTATTTTCCGATAGTATGAAAAATAGAGCAGTCCCCTGACCATATATCTTTCGTGAAAG
>JALWJV010000068.1 GCA_026996955.1 Deltaproteobacteria bacterium | reverse complement strand
CGGATGTTCATATAGACATGTGGGGCAAACTTAACAATTACACCCGGCTCTATGGTCAGGGTAACACCTGTATTAACCGTAAGATTGCCGCTTACGTAATAGACACCTCCTGCCCATACGGTATCGCTTGATATGGTGCCTGAAACAGTAATTACCGCCGTGGCATCAGGGGTGAATGGGCCTGCCACAACTCCGGGACTGAGATTACCTGACGAATCAAGACAACGGATACGGAACCAATAGGGAGAGCCGTTTGTAAGACCTGTAACCTTGTAACTGCTTACCTCCTTGCCAAGACTTACAGGGCTGTCCCAGTTTGAACCATCAGAGGAAACTTCTATTAACTGGTCAACAAGGTCATGGGCTGTGTCTGCACTGCGAACCCAGGTCAGATATACAAAACCGTTACCAGGAACACCTGAAAGGGAACTAATGTCTTCAGGGGCATCTGAATCTGGAATATCGTTATTGATGGATATTACCGGGCCATAAATATCTGTGTCTGAATAGTTGCCGGCACTGTCAACGGTACGGAGGATATAATAATAGGACACACCGTCAACCGCTGTATTATCCACAAACTCTGCTGTTCCCGCAGAGACACTTCCAACCTCTGCAAAATCATCACCACCGGTCTCACTGCGAAGAATGGAGTAGGATACCACTGTATTCCTTCCGGAACCGTCATCCGCAGAAAGGTTCCAGCTCAGGCTTATACTGCCACCGGAATCTCCTTCGGTATCATGGGCTGAGAGCATACTCACAGGGGCAGGCGCACTGTTTAATACCGTAACTGTGATCCCGCTGCCAGGTGTCTCCATGTTGCCCGCAAGGTCCCTTGCACGACTCCGCACAGTAAACGTGCCGTCAACTGGAAGACTCCAGCGGAAACTCCATGCACCAGTTTCTGTAAGGGATGTAACAGGATACCACGTGGTGGCATTACCACTTCCAATGCCAACTTCCACATAAGAAACCCCACTTCCAGCATCTGAAGCAGTACCGGAAATCACCCCGGTGGTGCCGTTAATGATTGAGCCTGACGTGGGAGATGTGACAGAAGAAGATGGTGGATCAGTATCTGTAATGTCATCCCGTTCCACAAGAAGCACCTGGGAAACCACGGCCCGGTAACCATTATCACGCCTGAAATGCAGGGAAAGGTCGCCGTCGCCTGTGGAAGATGCAGGCACCATCCAGGAGTAAACCTCTGGTGAAGCAGAAGGAATGGCTACAGAAGGATGTATCTCCACACCGCTTCCGTCTGTAAGGGACTGGTGATTGCCGCCAATTCCACTGGTATCATCAACATTATAATATGTTATAAAGAGCTGGTAACGGTTTGAAGGAGAAAGGGATGGATATTCCAGGATCACCTGGTCAAGATCATAGAGAACTGTCTTATCCGGTTCGCTGCCCCATGCAAGGTAGGATGTACCCTGGATAACAGACGGCACGTTAATGGTGCCCTCAGACAGATTTTCCCCTGCATTAAAATAGCTGTACTCAGTGCCGTCAGTCCTGAAAGGTTCAAAGGTAACCCCGTCTGTGACCTCATCACCACTGCCGGAACCTGAGCCCGAAGGACCATCAGATGCCCCCCAGTAGTTATCCGTAGCAGTTACGGAGCCGTTACTGCGGATTCCATAACCGTTGTTGGCAAAAAACTCACTGCCTGTAACATTAAGAGTAGCACTGTAAACCTCTATGCCATCACCACGGTTACCGAAAATACGGCTTCCTTCAACTGTGGCAGTGCCATACTGGAAATGGAGGCCGTCGTCACGGTTGCCAAAAACTGTTACACCGCCAAGGGTTGTGCCGTCACCACCCCAGGTCCTGAGACCATTGCTTGAAGAGTTGCTGATAATGCTGTCTGATACTGATATGGTGGTGTTTTCAACATAAATCATGCCACTGTTCCATGAACCGCCATATCGAATCACTGCATGGCTCAGAACAC
Organism: Deltaproteobacteria bacterium; assembly: GCA_026996955.1. GTDB lineage: Bacteria > Desulfobacterota > Dissulfuribacteria > Dissulfuribacterales > QOAL01 > S144-17. The sequence continues at coordinate 23,256 of JALWJV010000068.1, read as the reverse complement.
AGTTTGAGGCATCAGCAGAGCTCCTGAATGCAATCCCGCCCCAGTCACCTGATAACGGTACCGTGGAGTAACCGTCATTGTTGGTATCTCCGCCGTACATGTCATCACGTATGGACGTAAACACTACAGGACGGTCAGCAGTGCCCAGAGCAGAAAGGGAACCGTTTACATTTATGCCAGCACCTGAGTCAAACTTCAGGACAACCCCGGGATCAACGCTCATGGCACTGTTTGCCGTAATGGTTCCTATGACCCAGTATGTGTTCAGTTCTTCTGATCCACTACCCAGCACCTCAAGGCCAAAATCATCACCACGGGCATTACCACGTATGCCAAGCACATTTATTCCATTGGGAACAAGGGTGTTACCGTCTGAACTGCCTGGAACCGCAGTTAAAGGAAGCATGGCAGGACGGAGATTGCCGGTTATGGTATTGCCCGTAATAACAGGCGCAGCAGGACTGGAAGTAAAGTAGATGCCCCATTCACGGTTAGCGGTTATGGTGTTGCCGTCAATTACCGGTGTAATATTGTTCCAGCCCTCAAAATAAAGACCATTGGTGTTGCCAGTTATTGTATTATTACGGAACACAGGAGTGCCCTGTACGTAATAAAGGTAAATACCATGAGATCCATTCTGAGCAATTGTATTGTCACTTAAAATTGAAGAACAACTGCCTGATATGTAAACCCCCATCTCGGAAGCTGAATGGATATTGCAATTAGAGATATTAAAATCAGTACTATTTAAATGAATATTTTTGCGGCCATATGATACGATACAGTGTGTAAATGAAGAGAGGTCTGAAACTGCATTTGAAATATAGATTCCTCCCCAGTCTCCAGGCTTGCCCTTTGAAAAACCATCAGCATTTGTATCGCCCCCCTGGGAATCATCACGATACGACGTAAATATTATTGGCTCACTTGCAGTTCCGGCTGCCACAATTATACCACTATTTACTGTAAGACTCGCTCCCTGATTGAATTTGACCACTGTGCCGGGCTGAATGGTAAGCTTAATACCTGCACCAACTGTTATTCCCCTGCTAACCAGGTGCACATCGTCGCTGCCCCATACAGTATCGGCTGTGATATCATTTTCTTCGGAGATCACAGCGAAACAGGTGGAACACCACGCTAAAATGATGAAGATTGTCAGCATAGAATGGAAAAACAGATTATTTTTCATGACCTTTCCCAATAAGACATTACGCCCCAAAAGTATCCGCCATATGAGCGGCAAAAGGCTTGAGAGTTCTCTCCTATTTCAGATACTGTTTGCCAGAGAGCGGACTAACCTGCCTATTTGTAAATTTTAAAGTAACTACAGGTATGGATTGTAGGATACAGCCCCACCCCTTATTCAGAGGCAAAATTTCCTCGACTTAAACAAAAACGCAATTATTATGCCAAATAAACTCAAATATTTTTGGTCAATAATTAAGGTTTTTCTTGCTTTAAAAGCATTACCTTCATTTTTAATGGAAATAATTTACCATATATGTAAAACTTTACCTTCCACTTTCAAACAATTGAGCAGAGGTCAGTTACGTTATTTTTTTGTGCCTTGCCAATATTTCAGACAATTATCTGGTGATTTTTCATCATTAGTGAAGCTCCTGAATACGGAATCACAGACTTCTCTGCAGCACCCGGTATTCTGGGGTGATAGTAATTTCGCTCTTTCTGCAGCCCCTGTGCCATTACCAGGGACCATTTGGCCGCTAATGGCTGGATTGACAAGCGTGGCAGCAATAAAAAAGCGCAACCATATCGCAGCTACACTGAAATTTCTCAAATTTTAATCAGGGATGGATTCAGTGACCAGTTCTGAGATTTACGGCACAACAGGCTAAGAGATATCCTGTAAAAGATGTCTGAAGGAGGCTGTAATCTCAGGATATCTAAAAGAAAACCCTTCACTTGACAGCCTGGCAGGCAGAACATGCTTGCTTGCAAGTATTACCCTGGCGGCTTCTCCATACAGGAGCCTTATAATAAGTTTGGGAACCGGGAGCATAAATGGGCAGCCGTAAATTCTGCTCAGTTCCCTTGAAAACTTATAATTTGTAACAGGATTTGGTGAAACGGCATTATAAATGCCTCTTCCTCTGTGCTGTACGAGAAACTGGTAGATACCCATCAGGTCATCAATATCTATCCAGCTTGTAATCATCTGGCCGCGCCCAATGGGACCCCCAAGGCATAATCTGAATACGGGTATCATCTTGGCAAGTGCCCCGCCATCCCTTCCAAGCACCATTCCAAAACGCAAAACTGCCGTTGGCCTTGAACATTTAAGGGCCTGTGCCTCCCATTCACTGGCAAGCCTTGCCAGAAAATCATCTGCCCTCAAACTGCACGATTCATCACACACCGTATCATCCGGATAAATCCCCACTGCGGATGTGGAGATAAAATAGCCAACACTGCTCTTTTCAATGGCCTGAACAAGCCGTTCTGTGGTCCTGATACGGCTGTCCCACAGCTCCTTTCTGTAGGCACTGGTCCATCGCTTTATTATTGGTGCGCCGGCAAGATTGATTACAGTATCCAGCCCCTGAAGTTTTTGAACAATTTCTTGAAGCCCGTCGCTGCGGTCTATGATCACATGATCAGGGAAGAGTCTCCTTACATGACTGCCTACAAACCCGCTTGCCCCAGTAATTGCTACTTTCATTTCTTATTCTCCATTATGCCTGGACACAAGGTATTAGCTTATCGGTTCAAAATGTATTATACTTACAACCACTTCCACTCAACTTGCGACACTGTATCCATTTACCACCATTAGGTGATACGATAAATTTTAATAGACGGTTCAAATAATGCCATCAGACAAACTGCTTTCAAACAAAGATATTCCAGTAAATGAACGCCTTATCTTTGCCCTTGATGTGCCAGGTATTACAGAGGCAAAGAAACTCGTAGATGAGCTTGGGAACTCAATCCAGTTTTACAAGATGGGGCTTGAGCTCTTCATGGCAGGGGACTACTTCGACCTTGTCCAATGGCTGAGGGAGCAGGGCAAGAAGGTCTTTGTTGACCTAAAGTTCTTTGATGTGCCCCAGACTGTACGCTCTGCAGTAAGGCAGCTTACCAGATACGAGGTCTCGTTTGCCACGGTTCACGGCAATGATGCCATACTCAAGGCAGCAGTTGAGGCAAAGGATGGCATTGGGATACTGGCAGTAACTGTGCTCACAAGCCTTGATCAGGCGGACATGGAAGACCTGGGTTTTAAGGCAGACATAAAAGACGTGGTGCGGTCCAGGGCAAGGCGGGCGCTTCAGATTGGCTGTGACGGCGTGATATCCTCAGGGCTTGAGGCACCGGATATAAGAAGAGAGACCGGAGAGGGATTTATTATTATCACTCCTGGAATCCGGCCTGCTGCCAATATCGACGATCAGAAACGCACTGTTGACGTGGAGGAGGCATTTTATAACGGGGCTGACTACATAGTTGTAGGGCGCCCCATAAAGGAGCACCCCGGACATGAGTCAGCCCGTGCCGCAGCCCTGGCAATCCAGGAGAGGATTGCAAAAATTTTCAAATGACCTGAAATATCAATCAAAAACTCAACCAATTCCAAGGGCTTCCCGCTTTTGCTGAATGCGGGCATCAAGAAGCTCTGCGGCCTTGACAGGATCAGGCTCCACCACAAAGCACGCTCCCACAAGCTCATCAAGCCCTGAAAGGGCAATATCAGTCACCACCTTTGAGCCTGTAATGTTCGGGGGCAGCCCAAGATGAGTATAAATTCCCGATGCAACTGCATAGGTTCCAATGGCGGCTGCCTTTTCCGAATACCATTCAGGAGAGGATGCCCCCACAGGAAGGTCTGAAATATCCACCCCAAGTTCATTTGCAATTAATGCACACAACTGCAAAATACGGGCATTATCAACACAACTTCCGACATGGAGCACAGGCGGCACCCCGAGTGCCCCGCACACCTCCTGCAGGCCGGCCCCTGCTTCGCTTTTTGCCTCAGGAATCAAAAGGCCAACCTTTCCAAGGGCTGTGGTGACACAACCTGTGACAAGCACAAGTATATCCTTTTTGATAAGTTCTCTGGCAAGGGTGACATTACAGTAATCATGCTTGAATTTGGGATTGTTGCATCCGACAATACCCACAACTCCCCTGATCTTTCCTGCCTTGATTGCATCAATAAGCGGAGTGAGGGAGCCGCCAAGGGCCTGCAGAACCGCCTCGTTTGAAAAACCTGTCATAATATCAACAGGCTCCGCAGGTATCTCAACCCGGTCAGGGTTTCGCTTTGCATAAAGCTCTATGGCAAGCCTTACCAGCTTCTCTGCCTGCTCTCTGGCATTCTGCATGGTGAACTTATAGTGCTCTGCCCCGGTAAATCTCGCCTTATCAGCAGTGGTAACTATACGGGTGTGATAGCAGCTTCCCACCTGTACAAGGCTTGGCATTATGCACTGATAATCCACTATGATAAGCTCAACAGCACCTGTCACAATGGCAAGCTCTGTCATGAGGTGATTACCTGCCATGGGAATCCCCTGGCGCATCATAAGCTCGTTTCCAGTGCAGCACAGCCCGGCAAGGTTTATGCCCTCTGCCCCCTGTTTCCTTGCAAGTGCAACAAGCTCAGGATTGTTAACTGCCTCAAGTATAATTTCTGACACTATGGGGTTGTGACCATGTACAAGGATATTCACATGATCCTCCTTGAGTACCCCGAGATTCACCTTTGAGGGCTTGGGCGAAGGAGTGCCAAAGAGCATGTCTGAAATCTCGGTGGCAATCATGGAGCCGCCCCAGCCGTCTGCCAGGCAGGTCCTGGCCGCGTGAAGCATGGTATTGGGGGCGTCATTATCACAGCCCATGTGGGTACGGTGCATCATTTCGGCTATTTCCCTGTCAACACCCCTGGGCATTATTCCAAGGCGCTTCCAAAGCTCTCTTCGCTTTTCAGGTACCCGGCACACAAAGGAGACTTCTTTCTTGCGACTGCCAAAATCTGCAAAGAAGAGTTCAACCAGCTCTCTGCCGACATCCATTACATCTCTGCCCTCTGTCTTAATGCCAAGTTCAGCAGCAACACGCACAAGCTTGTCCGGATCTTGCAGGGAATAATCATCGGTTTTGCCTTCCACCACTGCCTCAAGCGCCTCTATGCAGTCCCGGCCATGATCAGAATGCCCTGCAGCACCACCGGCAACAAACCTCCCGAAGTTACGGGCAACAATCACGTCTTCATTTGCGCCGCACACCCCAAGGGGCCCCTTTTTGCTGATTCGGCAGGGGCCCATGACACAGTTCCTGCAACACACACCGCCTTCTCCAAAATTACAGTGGGGAGTCTGCTGCTGAAGCCTGTCCCAGGCTGTTTCAACTCCGTCTGCCTTTGCCTTGGCAAGCATTGCCCTGGCATCCTGATGGATTGACATATCTTCAATTTTCAGTTCTTTTTTAGCCATTTATCTGCCCTCATCCGTTGCTTAAAGGTGACTTTTTTGCATTTTAACTAACCCAGATTGTAACTATTCAGCGTGGTAAATGGTCTTGTTTTGGAGTGACTTTGAACAATAATGCACTGAACAGTTACTCCCAGATTATCAGTTACCTAGATTGAGCGTTTCAAAATCTGGAAAATTGTTTTTTCAACGAAATTGAAAGGAGTTATATCGATTATAGCTTTCCAGTTTTGAAACCCTTCGGGATTGCCGTATTTACTGCATCTCCTTTGTCAGAGGAATCCCCATATAGCCGACTATTATGGGAATTCCTCTTTCGCGGATCTGCAGCAAATCCGACAATCGCTAAATCTAGGAGTTATTAACATTCTCAAAATGAACAAAATCTATCAAAAACACAGCACCAAGACACAGGGCCTTCAGGGTGGTATCCCAGTCAGCCGGAAAGGTTACACCAAAGTTATCAGCATCAGTAAATGATTCCTTCAACAGTCCGCTCCACTTCTTTACTATGGCTCCGCGCTTTTCATCACCCTGTCTTATCTCAAAGGTCCAGGGATGAAGGATGGGGCCAAAGAGCTGCAGCACCTCATTTCCGCCACTGTCTGTAACCGTGTATTTCCTTCTTAAAAGGGTAAATCTTCTTTGAACAGCGCCAAGAAGCCTGCCTTCAGCATTAAAGATGTTTATCTCATGGAAATAGAACCGGAATGGACGGGCAACCCTTAATACCGGCCTGTTTTCATAGGTGAACAGATGAATTTCAAAGGGCCGGAGCGCCTTGAGAAACCACCTTAGAAGCAGTGAGCCTCCCTTTTCGGCAGCCATGAAAAGCTCCCTTCCAGAGGTGTCCATAACCACGTAGCGGTTTTTGGTCTCAAACCCGGTAATTATCTCACCCCACTCCTTTTGCTGCCGAACAACGAAACCGTCTATATTTATTAGCTCATCCACCATGCATCTCCACTTTTAGCGTTATTCCCTGACTTAATACAGATATATTGCCATTAAAACAGCTTAAATTCCAAGACTCAAGGCAAAAAGCAGCATTGCCTGCCTTGTATATGCTCACAGGGTACAGCAGCTAGAGCGGTTCAAACCCTTGATAATGTTAATTGCAGCACCCTGCAGGCAGATACAGCAGGACTCATTGAAAAGTTACAAAAGCCACGGCAAACCTCCTTGTACATAACACTAATCTTACTGATGGGTAAGGCTGGCGCGCAGTGTTATCGAGGTTGTAACTTGTATTCAGTAGCTGTCCAAGGGAAAATGTCTTGCTATTAGATCGAAATGGCGGTCACAGTGTATCAGTTTGGCCTTGTTTTCCATGGCCAGGAGAGCGATGTATGTATCGGTCAGCGGGATGGTCAGCCCTGCCCTGAAGAGATCGAATGAAAATTGTGCTACCTTTTCCCAGAATACATCATTTACCGGCAGGTATTCCAGACCATCTAAAAGGTCAGACAACCGGTTATATTCCTTTTTATTTTTGGTTCCTCGCAGTAATTCGGTCCTGATAATTCCCGGTATCAGAATAACCGAATCGTATAACATCCTTCGAACAATATTCCGGATTTTTTCATTTCCATGTGAACGGAAGGACTCAATCCAGGCAGAGGTGTCAATAATCACCTTATCCATCTTTCCGCATCTCTTCCAGCTCCTTTTGGCCGTAGCCAAATTCATAGCAGCCCAATAGTTCGGCAAGACGTTCTTTCTTTTTCTGCTTCAGAAAATTTTTTATGGCGATGGTGACTGCCTCCTTCTTTGTTTTAACTTGGGCAGTTTTCATAAGTTCTGTCATCAGATCATCTTGTATATCAATCAGGGTTCTCATAGTCCCTCCTATGGTATATCAGGAAAGGCTGAAACCATATATAATCTAAATCCTGCAATTGTCAGGACTAGTGGAGATGAAAGACGGAATAATTTCTCAATCTGCAACTTATTGCTATAACAAAAAATAACGTTTTTCTTATATCCATAGTGCACAATTCAATTGTAATTAAAGTGCTTAATCATGTCAAAATAAAATGGTTTCTCCACCTTTTTCTATATTGCCTGCTCCTACGGAAAGCGGTCACTTATTCCGATCGGAACACACCAACAAAAAAGGCTGCGAACACATACAGTGTTTCGCAGCCTTTGTATCAGAGCTTTTTAACGATTTCAGTCAAGTGGCTTTCCGAACTTGTCGGCAAGTGCCCTGACACGAAGCGGTGTTATGGCAGAATCCGGCATGATACTTGTTGACCAGACATCAATTCCATCCACTACACCATCATCATCCATATCTGACTTGATCACAACCACGCTGACCTCATCAGATGAGAACTGGCTGTAATCATCAAATACCGTTAGCCTGAAGGTGAGGGTAAGCTCCTCCTGATCACCCACAAGTGGTGCCACGAAATAGGGAGTAGCTGTATCAGCGCCAACAAGCGTTACCATACTGGTACCAACCTCATCCCAGCTCCAGGCAGCAATAACTCCGTCGGGATCATAGGATGCGGTTCCATCCAGGTGTACTTCATATCCTGGCTCTGCTATCTGATCAGCACCTGCAGCAGCAACCGGAGGTGCACTTTCTGCCACAGTAAAGTGTGATTCAGCATAGCCCACATTTCCAGCATCATCTGTTGCGTTGACACGCACTGTGTGCGGTCCTGCAGAAAGCGGCCCAAGCTGCTCACCGGATTCAACAAATGCAGGGCTTCCATCAACAAGCACGTCCACTTCACCTTCACTGACACTGAATTCAAGCACTGGCTGGTTGGTGCTGATGGTAGAGCCATTTGCCGGCGAGGTGATGGTAACCACAGGTGCGGTTAGATCAACCTGGATTGCCGTGTGGGCATAACCGAAGTAACCATCTCTTGAGGCAACTGCTGTTACCTGATAGACACCTTCATTGCTCATGCCATCAAGCACACATGACCACGATGTCTCATCAGGATAGTTCACAGCCCCTGCTGATGCCCCTCCGGATACCGTAACCGTCACAGATGCATTCTCAAGCCGCCTTCCGTAAATCACCTGGCTAGGGGCATTAACAGGAGTTGTAAAAACTGTGAAATAGACCAGTATGCCCGGATGTGTTCCTGACCTCCATTCCTCAGCATCGGATATGCCGTCTTCATCTGTGTCAGGGTTAAAGGGGCTTGATCCAAAGGCAAACTCAGTGCCGTCATCAAGGCCGTCATTGTCATCATCCGGATCACATACATCCCCCAGACCGTCGCCGTCCCAGTCATGCTGGTCTGTATTTGCAGCAAGGGGACAGTTGTCATTCTGGTCACTGATGCCATCCTGGTCACTGTCCTGTTCAAATGGGCTTGAATGTGCCTGACCTGCCATCTCTTCAAGCCCTGTAAGGGAATCATGGTCAAGATCTGCTGAAGGATCAAGCACCTGACATATTCCCCAATCAAGGCCGCTGAGGTCAGAAAATGCGTAATCTGCAACAAGGGATGCAGCGTATGTCCCCTGATCTCCGGCAAGAAGTTGTGCTATCTGTTCTTCAACCGGGCCCCCTGTACCCTGATAAAGTGCCTCCACCTGGCTTCTGAGATTCAGGCACTGTGGCGTGCCGGCATCAAGAATGGCATTGATATCATCCATAAGGGAATTGTATGTCCTTGGTGCAGGCTCTCCTGTCTCAGGCGAAACATGGGCGCTTAATCTATGGGATAACAGCCCCAGGGACTCAAGGGATGGGCCATGCCCAAATACCCCGAAGATATACCATGCCTCTGATGGAAGCTCGCCGGTTATCTCCAGTGTCCTTGCAAGAAGGGCAAGCTCTGAGGAATGGTACGGAGATGCCTCAACACCATCTACTGTGCGCACAAGATATGTGCTGAGATACGCCTCCCACTGCTCCTGCCATTCCTCAGGCGTGGTCCAGCCTTCTGCCTGAAACGCCGCAGGATTTGCATCAGGGATAAAGGGAATATAGCGGGTTACTCCCACTGCCTCGTCTCCTGCCCTTACAAAGGCTCCACTTCCCATGGGCACCCTGGCAGGGCCAAAACTTCCGGCTGCGTCAGTAATTCCTGATGCCAACTCTGTTCCATCAAGCCTCTCAATGGCAAACGGCACTGAGGCAAGGGGTGTTGATGCAGCGGAGGCTGTGCCAGAGACAAAGCCCTCAACCTCATAGAGCCTGGTTGCAGTTGGATAATCGTTGGGATCGCTTGGATCTGTACCCCTTATATTTTCATCCCAGTTGCTCCAGCCGTCTCCATCATCATCAGCAGGAATGCTGCTGTTGTCATCCGGGTCAGATCCCCTGAACAGCTCATCCACATCGGTGATGCCATCGCCATCAGAGTCTGCACGTGCGGAACCGCTATCTGCTGCAAGGGGATTAAGGCCCCTGTATATCTCCCAGGCATCAGGAAGCCCATCTCCGTCTGTATCCCCGTTCCAGTCAGCAGGATGACTGATGTAGTATCTTAGAGAAACCTCTGAGCCATAGTCGCAATTTTGAAAAAGGCAAAGTGCAGGTCGAACCCGAAATGATGAGTCCTGGCTGACAAAAATCTTGTGAGGCGAGCTGTAGCTATTCCACTGCCCATCTTCATATACCTGCACCCTGAGAACACCCAGTGCATTAGGCCATGCGTGGGCAGTAAGCTCCACACCAATTGTCCTGTGGTATGAACCCTGGGGTGGATCAACCGATAACCCCAGCTCCTTTTCGCCAAGGGAGGTAAATACAGCATCTTCAAAACTGTAAAGGGATACTTCTGCAGCCCCTGATGGCGGCGGGACACTTGCACCGGAAAGCATATTTGGGAGTGCCACCTGCCTGGATTCAATGACCATGGACTCGGTATCAGTACCTCCAAATACAGGGGGAGAGCCCGGATACCACCTCTCAAACAGCACTTTTGTTCCATCAGAATTCAAAGTCCAGTTCCCTACATGATAGGAACCCCGTAACTCTCCTGAGCCGGAATCAAAAACAAGGAGGTTGGCGTTTGTAGCCTCATCCCACGCCATGGAGTTTGCGGCAAGGACAAAAGTGGAGACAACAGCAAATATTATTGACAAGATCTGACGCATGGCTGCACCTTTTGGGTTGTAATTATTGTGGCACTGGCAATCACGTTCCGTCTCTGTTTTCAAACAATTTCCCATATTCATAAAACCACACCCCCTCAGGGAACAGTTACCCAGTTTGAGGTGTACTCCCGCTCAGGCTCTCCAGTGGCACGATTCATCTCCATGACCTTGTACCTTATCCGGGTGCCTCCCCTGAACGGATAACGATCCTTGAACAGGATACGTATTCCTGAGCCAAGTGACGCATCATCAACGCCCAGTACAGTGCGTTCATCAACATTCAGGAGGAAGACAAAGGGATCATGCAGTATGTCCAAAATCTCTCCATGATCCTCAACACGGCAGTTAATCTGTTCAATAAGCGGGCTTACCTGGACAAAATCGTGTCCTTCTTCCTGGCGGTAAACAATAAAGTTATCTACCACTATCTGGGAACGTATGTATGAACAGGCCGGACAGTTGTAAAACTGAAGTTCCCTGTCACTAAGGCATGAGAATTTGGACTGGGAATCCTGGATGTCGCAGGTGTCAAAAACGCATCGTCCCTCAAGTTCAACAGATGTATCAAGATCAGGGCTGAGAACAAGGACAGGCCGTTCTTCATCGTATGACTTCAGATAAAAGGCAGATAGCTTTTCAGAAACAAGCTGTGGCTCCTTGACAGGGGGCCAAGCAAGATAGGGCTGCTCCACAACCTCCCACTTGCCGCACTGCCTGTTTGACCAGTCACTTGCCTGCATGTCAGAGGACAGGGCGCGGACCCGGTAACAGAACTCCTCACCTATTTCAGATTCTGTAATCTGGTCAAGGTGTACAAACCTTCCGGCGTCATCCTGTTCCACCCCCCATAGGCTGGCATACTCAGTGCCATTATCACCGGTAATCTCCACGATAAATGAACCGACACCTGCAGCAGGCTCACTCCACATGAGCCTCAAGAATCTTTCTCCTTCCTCTACAGGCTCTATCGGGGAAAGCACCGGGGGTTTAAGCGGTTCTCCAGACTGCGAGTGAAGCTCCAGACAGCCAAGGAACTTCATCCTGGATCCAACATGATTCTGGCTGAAAACCCTTACTCCCAGACAGATATCAGCAGGGGTTATTCCCTCGATATTATCAAGTGTTTCACAGTACTGATCAGTGGCTGGTGCCGGATCAAAGGTCCTAAACGGACTCATGCCGGTTGGGGTCTGATAGTAAACCCTTGCCATCTCTCCTTCCTGCAGATTTACACACACCTTGACAGGGGGTACCGGCACAAAACTAGGCGTGGTCCAGCTTACATCACGGCATACCTTGTCAAGATAGACACAACCGGCAAAATAACAGAGATATTCCAGATCAAACGGGGCTGTTTCAGCCAGGACCTTGCCTGAGTCATCATAGAATCTGACTACAAAATCACTCTGCCACTTGTTTCCGCAGTCTGGCACCCTGCACTGGAACCGCTCAAGCATCCTGTAAGTGATAAATGCCTGATTCTGTTCCATTGCCCCACTTGCCAGCACGCGGTACTGAGCAGGATGTTCAGGCATGGTGCAGACCTGGAAAAACTTGAATGAAACAGCATCCCCTGTATTGTCCTTCAGGACAAGCAGGGTCTCCTGATCCGGGGCACCGCCACAGTCCCTGTCAAGCTGGGCGCTGTATGTGCAGTACTGATGATAGAGGGTGACATCCGGTTCAGGCTGCGTACGATCGTAAAGCACCCCTCTTATTGGCGGAGACAGCGGGCTCTGGTTACCCTGGCTGTCAACAGCAACAATACGGTACCAGTAAACGTGGTTGTCAGGGACAACATCAGTATCCACAAAGTACATCTGGCGGTGAACCGGAGTGATGTCCCTGTAATGAGATGCATCATCCGGGCTTATTACTGCTGCAAGTTCAGACGGTTCTCCTACAGGCTTGCTTGCTGCATCACACGGGTCGGTCCCCTTCTCCTCCTCAATGTCATCGGGCCAGTGGTCACCGTCTGAGTCTGTGCCCCATTCAGAGGCTGCCCTTGGGGAATCAAAGCGAAATACCAGGTAATTTTCCACATCCAGGTCTGCACAGCGCGGCTCTGAACCATCGCACGTTTCATCCTGGTTTACGTAACAGACCTCTGTCCCAGAGGCTGAACAGATAACCCTGTTTGTCCCGTATTCCCTGACAAAATTGGTGCTGTTGTGCTGATCCCATACCAGGGCAAGACGGGATGTAGTGGTGCCTGATGTGGCATCGGTCTCTGCAATCTCTTCTGAATGGGCATTCCATACAGCCCTTGGAGGCATGGCATCCACCACCTCAAGACGCACTGCCGGCACAGGGGCGCTGTAATGGCCGGCAATATCACGGGCTACAAGATAGTAATAGTATGGCTGGCCCCGTCTCCATTCAGGCCCCTCTGTATGATTTTCTGCGCTGTCAACTGCAAGAAAACTGTCCGGGCCATGGGCTGGAGGAGGCCCGGAGGCAAGGATTGGGGCAGGATTCACCCTGTGGAGGCCTGCCGGGATACCGTTTCTGAAATCAAGGACACCCCGGTCAGATTCAGACCAGAATATGTCATAACCGTATATAACCGCCTTCAGCCCAAGCTCTTCCGGACGCACAGGAAGGTCCCATACCATGTGTATAAGGTTGTCATCAAGCCCGCCCCTGAGACTTGAACAGGTGCTTAACCTCACCTGACGAAGCCCTGTGGGGGCAGGGAGAACAGTTTCAACTGAGGGTTTTACAATACCGGACTGGCCCACAGGAAGTGACTCGCCGGAGGCAGTCACTGCCGTAAGCATGTACTTGTAGGAACTTGACGGATTTATCTTGGTATCAACATAGGCAAGCCCCTGCCCCATTGCGGCGGCTAGGTGCGCCCTGGTAAGAAGCATTGCCCTTAGAGGATCGTAATATACTCCGGATGGTGAGAGAAGCTGAAACAGAAATTCGGCAAAGTTGCTTTCGTCTATTTCTTCCCCTCCCATATCCGTGCTTATCCTTGAAAGGTCTGCAATCAATGCCTGAAAGCGTGCCACCGTATCATTCAGGGCAAACTCTGCAATCACCTCTACCGGTGCAACCTCAAAACTGATCTCCTTGAGCAGTGTAAAGCTTCCACCGTCTTCTGAACGGTACAGCCTGAAGGAGTTGATCTCTGCAGGAAGCTCACCGTCAAGAGCCCCCCATTCGGCAACCACCTGGGGCTCACCGTCATCATTGCGCTCCACAATGGTTGTAAAGAAAAGCCTGCCTGCTGCCATTACATCCACAGCAAGGAACAGCAGCACCACAACAGCACCCAAGATGGCTATAATCGAACTGCGCATAAGACATGACTCCCTGAATATATTATCTGATTTGCTCTTGCTCCCTGCGCCTGACACCAAGATATTATGTTCCTTATGTTCCCGGATGTTGTTTTTGCAGTCTATACAGGATGAAACCCCTGATATGATGTTGTTATACATTTTCAACCTCCGGTCAGTATCAGTCACAGCAGTTTACATTGGGGCCGTCAATTTCCCAGCCGTGGTTGTATTCAGCACCAAAGGTGGCATCCCCTGTAAGACACCAGTCATCATTTCTGGCATCAGATACAGAATCCCAGCTTCCTGGAGAACAGGAACCAATGCCTGCTGCAGCCCATCCGTCTCCATGGAACTTGTATTCAGAGCCGGATTTCTGGCCAAGGCACCTGACCTTTCCCTTGAGGGAGGCAAGACAGGCAAGCTGGCCGTAGGCAGAGCCGCCCACAAGTCCTCCGTAGGTCCCTGGAGGCGGATTTGTGAAATACCAGGCGCCAATATCAGCCCCAACTCCAATGGTAAAGAAACAGCCTCCGTTATAAATGGGAACCTGCACAGAACCTCTCACATAAACCCCTATCAGCGGGCTGATGGTGCCGATGAATTCTGCTGCCTCTGAATCCAGCCGCTCCAGCACGGCAAAATCACAGGATTTTCCAAAGAAGAATGCTGCCTTGGGAATGCGGTACTGTTCAAAACGCCCGGCACCGGTTGCTCCAAAATAGGCCTCAAGCTTTCCTACACCAAACTCAAGACCAAGATCCTCCAGCACAAGCGTTTCAAAGTTGAGTTCACCATCAAGATAGAAGTTTCCAAACAGGCCAATTGGTATCACGCTGGGATCAATGGTAAAGCCCAGCATCGCGGTCTTAATGCCGATATCAAGACCCAGCATGTCAGCAGTGACATCATGGGTGGAGATGGTTACATCATAGTAGTTTCCATCCCCGTCCAGACATCCTGTTTTGCCGTTATCCGCCCTCCATGAAGTGACATCAAGAGCTGCATTATAGGAGGTATCGTCGGGTTCACCTGAGAGCACAAACTCTGCCTCCATGTGAAGCCTTTCAAACTCGTCCTGGCTCACTATGGCATAGCCATCAATACCCACTGACTTGAGTGGAGATTCCGCGCCTCCATCGCTCCAGCTGCTTCCTGCAATGGAGTTAACAGCTGAGCCCAGTGTATTTGAAATTCCCTCATTTACAGACGCCACTGCATCACGGATAAGGCCATTAATTCTGGCAGTAAGCTGTGTAGAGATGTTATCAATGACATCACTTAACATACCGAACTGCCTGTAAAATACAGAATTCAGCTCTCCCACCGCACTTGAGTCAAGAAGTGCGGTTTTAATCATGTTTCGAATATCATCTTCAGAGGGCTGGGGCAGACACGCGGTTGTTGCAAGGCCAACCTGTTCCATCCATGCCTGAAGCCCCCCTGCACCTACGTCTTCCAGGATATCTCTGAACGCAGCCTCTACCAGATTGGGCACCAGGGAGGCATCCATTGCAAATACGTGCATAAACCAGGAAGAACCGCTTGAGAAAGTGCCTGCCAGGAGGTTGAGCTCAGCCCCCAGTGCGCCGCCAGCCGCAGCATTATTCACGAACTGGCTGGCAAAATTATCAAGGGCCTGTCTGCCGTTATTCATTGCGGCATCCCAGCTACTGAGTGTTGAGGGAACAGCAAGTTCCTGCCCCATCATGGTTTCAAGGGCTGCAAACTGTCCCTGAAGGACAGAAAGCTCACCACTTACAAGTGTCTGAAGCGAATTCAGCCTTGACTGGATATTTAAAAGTGCGGAATCAAGCATATCCAGAGTTGTGATCACCGGGCCACCGGGCTGCACAAGGCTCCTTGCCTGATTCAGCATGTCTGAAAGGGGAAGAGATGCGTAAAGCTGAGTTATTGCATCATCTGCATTATCAAGTGCCTGATCCAGCTCATTCAGAGACGATGTTACAGTCTGCTGGGCACTTTCTATCATGGATGTATCTATGTTTGAGCCTGCTGCAAGGGCTGCTGACTGAAGCACATCGGCAAAACGGCCAAGATCAACAGCAGCAATGGCATCTCGCACCTGGTGAACCACATGCCGTGCCTGTTCAATGCGCCCCAGCATTGGATTGTTCTCCGGGTCGGTATCAAGAAGCCCTGCAAGCTGACTGTTCATGGCACTGTCAAGCTCTCCCATAATGTTCTTGGCATCCTGTGTTGCCTGACGTGCCCGGCTTATCAGCCCATCAGCCGCGGTCAGCACACCAGTTGCCTGCTGGAACACATCAAGCCCCTGCTGCATGGCATTTGAGAGAGCTGCAACCTGCTGGCGCAGGACCTGGACATGTTCCCTCATCTGCTCCAGTTCTTCAAAGGTAGGGGCGCCGGACAAACCCTTGAGGTCGTCAATCCGGTAAACCATGACAGCTGCCCAGTTATTATAAAGGTATTTCAGGTCGCCCTGGAATCCAGGGACATTGGCATGATCAAGGACAACCTGCTCCGCCCGCCTCAGAGGTTCAAACAGAACTGACTGGATCTGTGAGCCTGCCTGGTGAGCCACGTTTAGCCCCTGAGCTGCCTCATGGATAACATTGGACAGGGGACCGGAAGACAGTACCGTATCAATGGCGCTTCCCAGCAGATCGCTCAGGTCACCGCCAGTGAGTCCGTGCATCAGCTCCTCGGTATCATCCAGGCATATCTTCTCACCGCCAGGAGGAGTGTAGCAGAGAATATCCTCAAGGCTGAAGGATGCATCAACTCCAAGGGCGTTATGCAGGAAGGAATCAACCCCTGATGCAAGGTCATTAACATCCACCTGGAAGTTCTGAAGCTCTGATACATCAGCGCTTACACCAAAGGAAAACTTTGTCTTTTCAGGATTTATGTAATCTGGAACCGATGAGACATCGATGATGTTGAGTATATCAGATTCCTTTTTAAGGCCCTTGAACCAAGGCATCTCCTCTCCGGAAGAGCGGTTGTACCTGCCGTAGTAGTTAAGATCCACCATGCCCGGAGATGGCCAGTAGTATGTGAAATAGGGCTTGGGTGCCTGTTTGTCATCGTTTTCGAGCAGCTCGCGGAACTGGTCCGGTTCCAGGGTATAGGTGTCGGGCACACCGTCAAAATCTCCGTCTGAATCGGTCTCATCCTTGAACACATAGAGCTGATACTCATCATGATCCTGCGGATCACCATTATCAAAATGGGCAGAGAGTGGTGCATCGTCAAACAGGGGCACATCGGTAAGCCCTGCAAGAACCGTAAAGCCTGGAATTGACGGAATAGAGCCGGACACCTGGTTAATGTATGCCTTTCTGAGCCTTATATTAAACCCTGGTTTGTCTCCCTGGGCGGGCTTGTCAAACCAGCTCTGCACCTCTCCCACCAGTTCCTGGTTTTCAACCGTGCCGTCAGGCGGGTAAAGTGCAGACATATTCAGGGACTGACCAAAGCCGTCAACCTGGTTAAGGGTATCCAGCCCTAATTTTCGGGGTTCAGTGGGGCAGTCTCCGGAATCAGGGTCTGTATCAGGGTCATTTTTGAATGCCATTGCCGACAAGAGCACGGGCATATCCCAGTACATCAGGGTGCGGCAGCCTTCATCCTCAACTCCGTCATTGTCGTTATCTCCCTGGCATACAGGCCATGTGGGCTCAGGCTCTGTATCCACCTGGCCTGCACCAAGGTTGCCGTTACAGGTTATGTCAAGGTCAGTAAATGCCACAAGGAAATCCTGCTCCTGCCCCTCACTGTTTACGGCAACCGGTCCGCTGGTAAAGGTAAGCGAGCCATCAATAAAGGTGGTTCCGTCAGGCCTGTTTCTGTCCTGGCGGAAGGCAAACCTGTCAAAGGAAATATCATAGTTATAGATTTCTACTGTGCCTGAATGATCAGAATTAAATGCAGTGTTAAAGACCCCTGTAAGTCCGCCCTGCCTGAGTACATACTTGACAGCCCCCCTGGGGTCATCAGGCATCTCGATATGCGATCCCGGGTGTGCAGGGTCAGGTGTATAAAACCGCACGTACAGGCTTGATCCAAGCAGACTTCCCACGCCCTCCTCTATACTGTTTGAATAGTGCTCCGGCCCCATGTTGAGCCCCGCAAAGAAACCATCACCAACAGTTGCCTGGGAATCACGGAGATCGTTCAGGGCTGCAAAGTGGGAGGGTGTTGATTCATCTTCAAACGTCCAGGAACCCAGGAGATCCTGGCCTATGGTGCTGTCCTCAGGCTCACTGGTACCTGGCATAATAAAACCGGCAACCATAAACACGCCTGGCGCATCGCTATCTCGACGGATAAAGGTGCCATATTCGTCAGGGAAATAACCCCACTCCACGGAGTTTGTGCCATCAAGCAGGTTTGCGCCAAGTCTTTCGAACCTTGCTCCAAAGGCGCCGTTTTCAAAAATACCGGCCTTGTTCGCCTGGACCTGATAGCGACCATAACGGGCGCCTGAGTTGCCGCAGCTTCCATCCGGACAATCCCTCTTGAACTGTGTTTCAAAGGTTACGTCTGAAAGCACTGATGAAGGCATGATCCTGCCATTATCCAGATAGAGCACCCAGTCTCCGTAATTTACCCGGCCAAGGGGGAAGGATGTGGGCTGGCTTTTCACTGTTTTCTCAAAATACAGCTTTCCTGAAAACCCGCCATCCCCCATCTCAATCACGTTGCTGCCCGGAGAAGCCGGGGTTGAAAAAACTATGTCATTTGAGGGCAGCCCGGTATTTATGCGGCTGTCATATTGATCAAGCTCTGCGTAAGATTCGTAATGAATATAGTACGGCCTTGGATAGGCAAGCGAAAGGCTTGTGGATGCCTGAAGCGGCATTGAAACGTATGATGTGTACAGATAAAAGGGAAGGCCATACTGGTGGAAAAACATGGTATCAGACAGGGACAGCTCTACAGAGGTCATTGACTCAGTAAAGGATGCCCCGTCAAAGACCAGTTCCGAACTTCCTCTTGGAACAACATGTCCATCATACTCATGGACAGTTACGTCTTCAGGAAGGTGAAGGACCGCAGAGGTAAAATTGCCCCCGTTTTGGGACAATATCACGCTTTCAAAATCTATTTCCATACCACCCACCGTGCCGGTTACAGTACCAAGATCAACACTTCCGCTGGTTACGTGAAGATCCTTGGAGTAGCCATCAGGATTGTCGGCACTGCTGGTACAGAGGCCTGTGGCACTTAAGGGCACAGTTCCAAACACATCGCTCCAGTAACCAGAAACGTCAGTGCTGGGTTTAGGGAACGGATAAAGCGAACACAAAGGGTCATAATCAAATGCTACTGAGTTAATATCTGCGACCACATCATTAAAGAAGAGCCTGCCGGAATAGACAGTATAATAAAAAGAAGATTCAGCACTGTTGTTGGACGGCTCAGTATCCATAGCTGCCTCTGCTGAATAGGCAAATTTGTGCGAACCCGATTGCATGTTTGTATCTCTTGGCCCTGGCTCAGGAAGGTAGAAGGCAGGAGAAAATTCATAGTAATAGACATTATTGGTTGTATCTTCGCTCCATGTTGGTGTCATCAATATATCCAGATAGTCCCTTACTGTGATATCCGGTGTGCCTGAACGCAGAAGAGTATTACTGAAAGTAAAAGTTGCTGGCCTTGTGCCAGAACATTCTACCCTTACAGTATTCAGGGTCAGTGGAGAGAGAGCCTGTCCCTTGATGCCATAACGTGTACCGCTTACGGAAGCCGGAGATGCTATGGAAAGGTCCATTACCACATCAAGGTCTGTGGAGTAACCATCTGGATTTGGAGAAGACTGGGCACAGAGGTCAGAAGCGGCAAAGTTTGCATCCCACCAACTCTGATCCCAGTTACCTGCAATGGAGGTTATATAGGTATCACCCGGACAAAATGAAGAACTTCCTGTTAGAAGCGAATCGACTGTTTTGGTTTCACCATTGAAATTCAGATTCCTGGAATATACCGAGTAATGGAAGGTATCACTGTATGCTGTATTATCAGAGGTATCTGACTCACCAAGAGCCTTCATTGTAAGTTTGAATTGATAATCATCTGTTCTCAGTTGATTTTGACCTGGTCCAGGCTCTGGCATGTTGAAAACATAGTAGGTGAAAAAATAATAAGGATAGTGATAAACTAAGAGATTTATATAATAAAGCGATGGATCACTTGATGATTGCACCCAGTTCGAAGCGGAAAAAGATTTAGTTTCAGAAGAGACATAGCTGCCGTCCCTTAGCAGGGTCACAATGAGATTGACCGTTGACGGAAGGCTCTCACCCGACCCCAATCTGCATAGAAGCCTGGCAGTGTACATCTTGGTACCGGTGGTAATGTCCTTAAAGGTATGGTCACTTCCACCTGTTGGCACAGGACCATCAGGCAGGTTGTCAAAGTACAGGTCAAACCCCAATGCCGGTGATGTCATCAGAAGGATAATGCAGACAACTATTGTGTTGAAAAGTTTACACACAGAGGAAACTGACATAATTTCACCTTTTCATATTGAAATTACAGACAAAAATCCATAACAATACTGGTTGCAAATTTAGACAGGTCCAAAAAAGTAACTATTCAAGATAAAACTGCAAAATTGATGCCCAATTATTTGCGAAAAAATTAGGCAGAAATAAACTATATTTTGAAATTTTTTTCAAATTTCGGCGTGAATATGATATTTTTTACCATATATGAATTTACTTTCCTTCCACCTTGTAGAGCTGAACAGATTTTTTTACCAAAACATCGTATCTTGTCTTTACAATTCAGGAAGTTACCTGCTGCAAAATGGCAAATGAAAGCACCATTCGGGCAACTAATAGGGAAATGATTATACGGAAGAAAATATAAGGGGAGTAATACAGCTCAGGGAAATTATAAAGATTTCAAACAAGAGAACTGAAACAGCAGCATGGCAGCCAGCATGCTTCCTGCCTGGGGGCGGGCTACCCCCCTCTTCGGATTCTGTTTATTGTATCAGTGGTTGAAGTAGGATGAACAAAGGGAATACGAACAACCTTCCCTCCCCGGCTTTTAACAAATGATGCTCCAACTATGGCATCTTCCTCCCAGTCAGCGCCCTTGACAAGCACATCAGGTTCAAGCCGGGTTATAAGATTCTCAGGAGTGGGGTCACCAAAGAGCGTTACATAATCAACACACTCAAGGGCAGATAGCACTGCTGCACGCCGCTCCTCAATATTCACTGGCCTGTCCGGGCCCTTGATAGCCCGGATGGAACTGTCACTGTTAAGGCCAATTACGAGAAAATGGCCCTGACGCCTTGCCTCAGTAAGATAGTGGACATGGCCTGCATGAAGCAGATCAAAACAGCCGTTTGTAAACACCATCTTCTGTCCGGCCTGTTTTCTTGCCCTGACCTCATGGACAAGCTCACCAACCGGAAGGAACTTGGAGCTGCTGCACGCCTGGTGAACCGGTGGGAGAGAGGATACAAAACGCTGCCGCACAGCTTTTATCTGCTCCGGGTCAATTTCATGAACCAGCAGCTTCTGGTCTGAACCTGCGCTGCACAAAACATCACCAACAGGGTCAATAATGGAAGATGCACCGGCAAACTCCATGTTTTCTGGAGTGCCGCAGGCATTTGCCCCTGCAACAAAACACTGGTTTTCCACTGCCCTTGCCTGCATCAGAAGCTCAAAATGTGATTTTCTCACCATGGGCCAGAGGGCAGAGACAAGAACAAGGCCGGCACCCTTCCAGACAAGATCCCTGGCAAGCTCAGGAAAGCGAAGGTCAAAACAGGTCATGAGACCGGCACGAAGTTCAGGCACACCAGGAACGCTGAACACAACATGTTCAGTGCCTGGAGTAAATACCCGGTGTTCTCCCATGGGCATGAAGAGATTTATTTTCCTGTATTTTGCACAGACTTTGCCAGGGCATGTAACAAAGGTGGTATTCCAGACAGTCGGCCTGTCGCCTTTAGAATTGCCCAAATCCGCCTCAGGAAGGCTTCCCACCACTGTCAATTTCAGCTTTTCACAAAGAGAAACGAGGATTTCAAGTATGCCAGGAGTAGCCGAAGCAGCATCCAGGGCCATCCGAGGAGAGAGAAGCCCTGTTGACCACAGCTCAGGAAGCAGCACAAGGGTTGCCCCCTGTGCTGAAGCCTCCTGAAGGGCAGCCTGCACTCTCTGTTTGTTCTCCTCTATGTTTCCTGCAGCAGGAGGAAACTGGAAAATGGCTATCTTCACAGCAGCTTTACCTGGCAAGTCTCCACTCCAGAGTCCTGGCAAGTCCCTCAGAAAGCGCAGTTTCAGGTTTCCAGCCAAGCTCTGCCTCAGCCTTGCTTACGTCAAGGCAGCTCTGGGTAAGATCGCCACCACGGGCATGTTTGGTGGCAGGCTCGGCAAGCTCTCCGGGTATATCCAACCTGCTTGCAACCGCCTTGAATATCTCGTCAAAAAGGGTCCTGGTCCTGGTCTCAACACCTGTACCAATATTAAATGCCTCACCGCCACCTGCCTCAAGGGCCTTCAGATTTGCCTTTACCACATCGCCAACAAATACATAGTCACGAACCATGCCCATGGGCTGGTCTTCAAAGTGATAAAGGGTACAAGGCTTGCGGTTTATGAGCCTGTCCATGAAGATTGCCACAACCCCTGCCTCGCCGTGCGGCACCTGCCTTGGGCCATAAACATTGGCATAGCGGAGGACTGTATAATCCATGCCGTACTGGTGCCTGTAAAATGCCAGGTAGTCCTCTGAGACAGACTTTGCAATTGCGTAAGGGGAAAGTGGCTGGGGGGGATATGTCTCAGAGGTGGGGTATTCGGTTGCCTCACCATAAATTGCACCACCAGAGGATATGAAGATGACCTTTTTAACCCCTGTCTCCCTTGCACATTCAAGCACATTAACAAAACCCTGCACATTAACCGCAGTGTCAAACCTTGGATCCTCAACTGAGGCAGGCACGGAAATCTGGGCTGCGTGATGGTTGATAACATCAGGGGTTTCCCGTTCAAGCACCTTCATGAACTCCTCAGCCCTGATATCCATCAGATAAAACCGGGCATCAGAATTCAGATTCTCCCACTTTCCTGAATAGAGGTTGTCAACCACAACAACCTTATGCCCTGCGTCAACATAGGCATCAACAACATTTGAGCCTATAAATCCTGCGCCTCCTGTTACAAGAATTTTCATTTTTTACTCCATTCCGATCTTTGATTCCGGCTATTATCATGCGGGCAAGCAGCCTGATCACTTATCTATTTTGCCAGGCAGTTCCTTACTCCGCTTATCGTCTGGTAAAGGATAACCATGAAATTATCTCGTTGCCAGACTCTAATTTGTAAGCGGAATTATTGGAAGCCCAATCTTGATGGACTCGTAAAAAGTCCTTAAAATTATCTATCTGAAAATACAGTTAAAATTTAAAATAAGCCTTGCTCCTA
>JALWJV010000067.1 GCA_026996955.1 Deltaproteobacteria bacterium | reverse complement strand
AAATGCAAAAGGGCTTCTTGAGCAGTTTGAGCAGTCACTTGACGATAATGACATGGAAGCCGTTGTCAGAATATCCCATACACTTAAGGGCTCTGCCGGGAATATCAGTGCACTGCGTTTGGCATCCCTCTTTAAGGAACTTGAAAAGACCGCCCGTGCCGAAAAAATTGAGAAGATAAAATCTGACATCAAGAGAGTACATGCCGAATTTCAAAAACTCAAAAACGACACATTGTTCCAGGAATTTAATGTGAACCACGGGGCGTAACTCCAGGAGCAACACACAAATTCCTGGAGTATTTATTCAGCGTGGTAAATTGGTCTTGTTTTGGAGTGACTTTGAAGAATTTCGTAGTTTTACTTTGCGAACAGCCATTAGAGGTTCAGGAAAATCTATCGAACTGTGGAGAACCCTGCGATATTCTGGTATTTTTCGGCAAGGATAAAGGCAGAAACCTGTCTTATTACTGGTGGAAGCATTACTGAACAGGTTCCTTAATGCGATGCTAAGGCAAAGCTGTTGACAGAGAAAATGTCATTGTAAGATGATGCAATATAGAGGATAACAAATCACCGGACACCAGGCATAATTTTTGGCCACAGGGTGTATTGACCGATAACTGGACAACAGCATAAGTCGTGTTGCCATAAAGCTTCCAAAAAAACTATGAAGTCCCTGCCAGTGGAAAAACATTTCTCCCCTGAAAAACTACAAATTATACAAAAAATTATTCCTGTGCTGAGTAATGAAGGATGCTCATTGGCGGTCTTGTTCGGTTCCTTTGTTGAGTCGGAATACTTCAGGGACATTGACATCATGGTGGCTCTTGAACATGACTGTCTATCCAATGCCGACTGTGTTTACTTTTCTCAACTGCTTGAAAATGCTACAGGAATTCCCTTTGATGTTGTGCGGATTGACGTGCCAGATATCCTTCTCCGGGGTGAAATAGGCCGCAAAGGTATTCCTGTTATACTTGCAGATGAATCCGCCTGGGACGATTTTCGTTTCAGAGCATGGATTGATGAAATTGATTATCGTCCTTTAATTGAAAGGTTTTACAGTGAACGATTCAACAATAAACAAAGACAAGATGTTGCGGCTCGTATCGCATCTTGATCAGGCATTAAAGGAGTTGGATGCCCTAGCACAAATTGACAAGGCTACTGTCCTGGCTACAAGGGAGCGTTTTGCCATGGAACAGTTATTTTACAGGGCGGCAATGTGTTGTATTGATCTTTGTTATCATATTGTTTCACGCAACAGGGAACCAGTACCTGAAACGTATCGAGGCTGCTTTAAGCAACTGGTTCTATCCGGCATGATTCCCCCTGAGCTTGGTGCACAGCTTGAGAAACTGGCGAGCCTCAGGAATATGATAGCCCATGCCTATATCTCCCTGGATTATGGACTGTTGTATGATTATTTGAATGAACTCGATGAGTTGAGACAATTTCGGGATGTTGTAATTTCGATTGCTGCGTAAAATTGGCGTTGTTAAAAAATGCTTGAAGTACTGATTTTGGCTGTAGCCCTGAGCATGGATGCCTTTGCCGTATCTGTGGGCCTGGGATCAAAAAACATAAGAAACAGACACAACTTGGCCTTGCTTGCTTCCATCTACTTTGGGATGTTTCAGGCAGTTATGCCTCTGATCGGCTATCTTGGCGGAAAAGGCGTACTTGGCTGGATTGAAAATTTTGCACACTGGATTGCCTTCTTCCTTCTCTTGTTGGTTGGGGTAAAAATGATTTATGAAGCCATTACTGAGGGAATAGAAGAAGATATTAGGCAAGTCACTCATAAAGTAATGCTTATGCTTGCCGTTGCCACCAGCGTAGATGCAATGGCAGCAGGATTTACCCTGACTTTGCTTGAGGTTAATCCACTTATTGCCTGCGGTTTAATAGGAATAACAACATTTTTCTTCAGTTGGATAGGAGTCCTGACAGGTGCCAAGTGCGGAGTCTGGTTAGAAAGCAGAGCGGAACTGTTGGGTGGAGCAATACTGATAGGAATAGGTTTTAAAATTTTGTACAATTAGGACGTATTATGAATCCTGTTAATCCTAACGCCAGCAGACAGATGCCCGAATTCGAGTTTATAATGGGTTGATAAACTGGAGTCTCAGAAAATGCCCATATCCGAGGTGATCACACCGTTTCTTTGCAGCACTTGTTATTGCGCTCAAGACAGGCATTAATAAGATCAAGCATTGCGGTAAACCGTGAGCGTTGTGATTCACCGATTCTTTTTTACTGGCCGTTACCATGAAAATTGTTTACATTACCCGGTCTATAGACCATCTTTTGCTGTTTTTCCGTATCAAATGACCAGATACCGACAATACGTATGGCCGAGATCAGCCCACTTACATTCTTCCGTTTTGCTGCAGAACACAGCGCCCTCCTCACAGACATCTTCTATAATTCCGCCGGGATAACCGAACTTGACCTGAAACGGCTTATAATCCGCCACAGAAAGCCCGCTGATCCCTCTCCCCACCATATTATTGAACAGCTATCCAGGCTTGGAATCCTTGAAACAGTCCCCGATGCAACAGCCTCCTTTGAGATGACCCGCCCTGTTTCTACCCTGATGGCCTTTCTGCTAAGGCAGCACAGGCTCACCAGTGTCAGGGTAATCCAGGCATATCTGTCTGATATTGAACACCTTGCAAGAGAACTCTCAGCGGCGCTCAGAGATGCGTCAGGCCATGCGGCAGTACGGATTCTTGACGAGATTGGAGAGGTGATGGAGCGCATCAGGCAGGACTCCAGGAGCAACAGGGATGGAATCGTTGCCGAGGCGGTGCGAATAAAGGCAAACACTGAACGTCTTTCTGCAATAGAGCGTTTTGAAACCATAAATCGGCTCTGGTCCCGGTACATCGAACCGCTAAGGGACCTTATAGATGTAAGAAAGGAGATGGATGATGCACTGGATGGCCTGGATCTGCTTTTCAAGGAGGGCAGAGGGGTTTTCAAAATGGACGGCGCCATGCAGAGGGAATTTTCCGTGGCCTCTGCCAGGCTGCTCAGGCTCAGGCGTGACGTAAAGGCAGATTACCACGAAAGCCTTGCAGAGCTTGGACCGCTTTATGAATCCCTGAGACGGGATACCGCACTTGCAAGGGGGGCCGGCAGGGCACTTGAGATACTGGGACGAAAAGGGCTGCGGGGCCTTAAGATTGCGCAGAGGCTCGCGCTTCCTGTGTGGCGCACAGACGGCCTTATGTCCACATCTGCCCTCACTGCCTATCTGTACGGCATAAGGGGATATGAGCCCCGTGTAATGCCAGCCCTGAGTGAGGCCCCCCAGGTGGCGCCTGAGCCTGTTATTGAACCTTCTGAGCTTAAAGACAGATTGATGTCAGAGCTGCCGGTCGATGACCTGCTGGAATGGCTTGTTGATAATCATGAGGGCTTTCCTGCAGTTGAAATAATCCGCGCCTATGGCAGGGTTTTGGAGATGCCGGGCCTGAAATTCGCGGTTGCTCACCAGACAAAACGGTATCAGCTGACACCGTTTACAGTGGAGGCCTGTCCCAGAATCGTGGGCAGGAAGGATGAAAATGGTCAGCAGGGACCCCTTTGATATACCAGGGCTTTCAGATGTGTTTGAGGCGCTCAGGCGCGGAAGGCATATTTGCGCCGAAGATGGCGACCTTTACTGGGCACTGAAGGAAAACTTTCCGGTTCTTGAAAGACTGTTCTCAGCCCTTGGATTCAGGCTGGAAAGCCATCCCAGGGATTTTTTCTACTTTCACGGGTCAGGAAGCCTCAGTGACAGAAGCGAGCGCATGGCAGTATTCATGTTCATACTGGTGGAATGGCTTTCAGATCGTGGAGAGCCGGTGGAGGAGTCCATTATCACACGCAGGTTCAATATCTCCCAACTCCCACACTTCAAGATAGAGCGTTACGCCCGGTATATGAGCGAGGCTGGAATCAGCGGTGAAAACGGGCTGACAGATGTAATCAGAAACTTCGAGCGTTTTGGTTTTGCAAGGAGGGATTCCGAGGATTCCTTTTCCTTCAGGCCTCCTGTCTTCAGGTTTGTTGACCTCTGTCACTCCATACTTGAGAATGATGAGTCAGGTGATGATGCAAGCCGGGATGTGCCGGCTTCAGGGGGAGCAACGTCATATGGAACAGGAGTAGAGGAGGGAGACAGGTGACAACCATACTGAACGGCCCGGTGCGGTTAATAATGCTGCACGCAGGGAGGTATGACTATGCAGAGGTGGAAATTGACGCCCCGCTCCACCTTGTTGGCCCCAACAACGTGGGCAAGACCTCGATAATTGCAGCGCTCCAGTTTCTGTACCTTGATGAGCAGAGGCAGATGCACTTTGCCCGGAGCCTTGAGGAGACCCGCCGCTACTACTTCCCTGATCCCAACAGCTACATACTGTTTGAGTGCAGGACGCCCGCTGGTTTTCAGGTCCTGGGTGTACACGGGCTTGGGCCCCTGAAAGGGTATGATTTTGAAAGATTTGTATATTCAGGCAGGTTTGAAAAACAGGATTTTCTTGATGATGAGCGGAGGATACTGCCTGCTGACGAAATCAAAAAAGGTCTTGGGTTAAAGGGCTTCATGCGGCTTGAGCCTAGGCATCTGAGGGCAGCGCTGACCGGCCTTGGAGAGAGCCGTGGCGTTGACCTGGGGCTTGTCCCCCTTAAAAACAGGGGGAGTTACAACAGGTTTCGCACTGTTTTCAGAAATCTGCTGCGCCTTTCGCACCTCAGACAGGATGAACTGAAGACTCTCATCCTTGAAATCAACGCTTCTGATTTTCAGCAGACTGAGATAGACCTTGAACGTCGTTACAGCGATAACTACCGCAGGGTAAAGATGGACGCCCTTGAGCTTGCAGAGTTGCGGGACCTTGAGCCGGAGATAAGGATCCTTATTGAACAGGACGGAGAGAGGCAGCTTTTAAGGAGCAGGCTTCCTGTTATCTGGGAGCAGCTTGGCATCCGATTTTCGCAAAAGGAGGAGGAGCTTCAGGCATCAAGGGGCAGGATAGCCCAGGAGATTGAAAGAATAGGTCAGGAGGAGGATGAGGTCAGCAAGAGGATCGGGGAGAGACGCAGCCAGATAAAGGAAACTGTGGCACGACTTGGTGTGCTTGAGGAAAATCTCAGGGAGCTTTCCAGGGACCAGGAAAAATTCAGGGAGTTTGTGCCGGAGTGGGTAGAGAAACAGCGGGAGAACCTGGAAAAAGAGATTGAAAAACTTGGAATGCGGCTTCGTTTTGCAGCAGATGAGTCTGCGCAGAGGGTTGAGCAGCGGCTTGAAAAGGAAAGATCAGAACTTCTCAGGCACAAAAGGCTCCTTGAAGACGTGGAATTTGTTGCCTATGCATGGCTTAGGCAGAAGTTCAGGCATGATGAACTCTCTCGCATGTTTAAAATCCTGAATCCCCATCTGCTGGGGCTTAAAACCGGGGAGAACGGCGATATAATCATAAAGGATGAAGAAAAACTTGCCCGGGAACTTGAACAACTCCTTGGGAACATTACACCCCGGAAGTTCAGCAGTGACGGGTGTGATGTGCTGCTGGAAAACCTCTCTTTGCCTGATCTTGCGGCGTATGGTGATGTTGACGAGATAAGAGAGAGGATTTCAGAGCTTGAGCGTTCGGTAAGGCATCTTGAGGAGATACTTGAGGCTGCCAGGGATGCAGAGAAGTTGCGGAAACAGATCACCCGAAAAAGAAAGGAACGGGATGATATAACCAGGCTCCTGCTTGAGTATGAAAACTATAGAACTAAACTTGAAAAATCTGAAACCTGGAAACAGGAGCTGGACGAACTTGCCCGAAGGGACGCCAGGCTTAACAGGGAACTAGAAGAGGATGAAAAACGCCTTTCTCAGCTGGCGGTTGCAAGGCAGGACGCAGGCATCAGGGCCCAGGCTGTTGAGACAGAGATCAGGCGGCTTAAAGAGAGCATGTCAGAGGTCACTGCAATGCCCCCGGCCCCTGAGTGGGAAAGGGGTGAAATCGCAGACCTTCCAGAGGCTCTGGAAGACCTGATGCAGATTTATCGTAAGGAGTTTGAGAGGGAACAGGAACTCAGCCGGGCAGTTTCACGGGGGCTTGCCCTGATTGAAAAGCGCACCTATGGCAAATATCCTGCTGACAATGAAAGGGCAGTGCTTGACCGACTGCTTGAGGAGCTTGAAGCCCTTGATGAGCGTGAGAGGGCAGTGCGGGAGCTATGGACATCCATTGCTGTTGGGCTCAGGAGTGCCTTCAAGGGGCTTGACCAGGATCTTGAAACCTTGAAGAGCAGGGTGGATCAGATGAATCGCGCCCTTAAAAAGGTAAGCGTATCAAACCTTGCCCGCCTGCGCCTCCAGGTTGCTGAAAGGCCTGAGTGGACAAAGCGTATCCGGGAGATAGCAAGAAGCGAGGAAATGCCCCTGTTTTCAGACCCGGTCAACACCAGCAGCGCGCTTGAACAGCTTGGAGAGCTGCTCTCACAGCATCCAAGGGTGGAGCTTTCCGACCTTTTTGATCTTCACTTTGAGGTTCACGGATCCGGTGGGGAGGTGAGAAGTTATCATCATCTGGAAAATATCGAATCCCACGGCACAACAATTACCATCAAGGTGCTCATAAACCTTATCCTGCTGCGGGGGCTTCTCGGGCAAAAGAGCGCCCGCATCCCGTTTTACCTTGACGAGGTTTCAAGCCTTGACCACAACAACCTTAGCGCCATTGTAAAACAGGCAGGGAGCCTTGGATTTATCCCGATCCTTGCAAGCCCCGAGGCAATGGCAGTGGCGGAAAACATCTACTTCATTACAGAACAGGGTAAGAGGGTGGTGATAGAGCCAGGGAGTGCCAGGCTCAGGCTGAAACGCACCTCTGATGAGGCAGATGACAATGGCGGTGACGGGCAGACAGATGAATAGCAGCCCAGTTTCATCCAGCACCCTTGCCCGCAAACTTGCCACACTTCTTGAA
Organism: Deltaproteobacteria bacterium; assembly: GCA_026996955.1. Classification (GTDB taxonomy): domain Bacteria; phylum Desulfobacterota; class Dissulfuribacteria; order Dissulfuribacterales; family QOAL01; genus S144-17. The sequence goes on along the minus strand of JALWJV010000067.1, from coordinate 58 downwards.
ACAGGGACGCTGCCGGCCTCAGCCCTGGGAAGCCAGGCCAGGAGAAAGCTTACTCCCC
>JALWJV010000066.1 GCA_026996955.1 Deltaproteobacteria bacterium | reverse complement strand
ATCGGTTCCTGGTCTGTTAACTCAGACATGCACCTCGTCAATAGTGGAACTCCTTACGGAGTAATATGGAAAGATGAATCATTTGGTATTTATCAAAAACTTCAAGTTGATGCCTTTTTCAATTTATCTGCAGGCCAAAATGAGAGGATAGCCCATCTCAGGCTCAGAAACAATAAACACGATGGAGCAACCCAACCTTACTGGGATAACGGCTACCTGGCCGATTTTCAGCCAAACAGGATCCGCATATTCAACACGTACATGAATGGTAATCCCGAGATTGCCTCTTTTGTATTCTCCAATAGCCCTTTTACCTCAACTGGTTGGTATGAACTTGCTTTCAGCGTGAGTGGCACGGGCAGTGAGACCCATTTCAACACATGGGTGAACGGCATAATGTATATTGACCAAGATTATAACAACACCATACCTGATCTTGATGCCGGTTATATTGGACTTGGGAGAAAAATCCAATATGACAATGCCCAGGGATATTCATATATGGCAGCCGTACCTATACCATCAACCCTGCTCCTTTTAAGTATTGGTCTGGCAGGACTCCTAAGTATGAAAAAATACTTGCTGAACCGGAGTATTAATTAGTGGATGGCCACATGGAGCCCCAATAAAAATGGGGGCAAGGGGCAGATCAATCTAAATCCGCCTTGACTGCCCCTTTTATCCTCCACATCAGGAGCTGCATCTTTTTTCTGCGCTGGCCTGGATAAAGTTCCGAGGCCAGCAACGGTTTGCTCTTCATCTCTTCGGGAAGGATACGGAATGCCTTTTTGAGCTGCCTCCTCTGAATGATAATGTACCTCTCACCCTTTTCTGCAAGGAACTTTGACACTTGGGAGATATCGGCAGGGACCTGGACAGGGCTCTCAACCCCCAGATAAAAGACTGCAGAGGCAATATTCTTTCCAAGTGCCACCCGGGACGGTTCAACACCCTTCATCATGCTGCGTGCCTTTAACAGAAATGGACGATATGGACGGTATTTTTCCAGGATATTTTGCTGAACACAGTAAAAACCTGCGGTAAGCACCACGGTTGAGGCAATGGCAGCAGTAAGAGCACGCCCGTGGGGTGCAGAGGCAACACCTGAATCATCATTGGAACAGCCAGGAATCCCCCTTTTCTTCACATATAAAAACAGAAATATTGAGAAAGCCCCTGTAAGACTGAGCGCTGGTACAAGGCCATCAGGGGGCGTGATACCTGTAAGCCGCATAACAACAGGCGAGATTACAGGGGCGAAAAACTCTACACACGAAACCAGAAGCAGGCCCCACCCCTGCACCTTCAATGCAGCACCTCTCCACTTTGCCTGTCCTGAATCAACTAGGAAATTCCCCACAATCAGAGCGCAGAAAGGCATTATGGGCATTATGTAATAACTTCTGCGGGAATCTGAAGCAGTGTATATCAGGAAGATGATGGCAACTGCCTCCAGCAGCCACTTGTGGTTGTTATCAGCACCCCTGTACCTGCGAATCGCATCTGAAAGGGCAAAGAGAAGAAGCGGTGCCCAGGGCATGAAGAGAAGGGGTACGTAGTAGAGATAGACGTAAAAGGGCTCTTTATGATCAAATGCACTGAAAAATCGGAGAATATTTTCGTGAAAGACCATGTAAAGCCCGCTTTGACCATAATTTTCAGCAGTTAAGGCAGCATAGGTGAACGGGGCAAGATAGAGCGCTACCCCCAGGCAGATTGCTGCTGCATGGGAAAAGGACAAATAGTTCTTCCACCTGGAATCACGCAACAGATCAGGCATGCAGACAAGTGCAGGAAGCACTGCGGCCGGCAGGCCCTTGAAATGAGCGCCTGCTGCACATATTACATAAAACACTGCATAAGAGGTGAAGCCAGGCTGCTCCCTGCGCTTCCAGTACCACCATACGGCAATGAGTATAAACGCCATGTTCTGAACGTCTGCACAGGCGGTTCGCGACCAGAAGATGAAGCCAAAAGAGGTGAGCAGTATCCATGCTGCAAGATAGCCACTGCGCTTTGAAAAAAGCGTGGAACCAAGTGACACCGTGGCATAAAGGGCTGCAAGCCCAAAAACTGCGCTTGGAAGGCGCACCACAAATTCATTAAGTACACCTGAAAGCCTTGCGGGCAAGGCTATCACCCAGTATGTGAACAGCGGCTTGTCAAAATAGGGTTCCCAGTTAATGGTGGGATGAAAGTAGTCACCGGTAATGATCATCTCCCTGGCTATTTCCGCCCACCTTCCCTCAGAACCCCACAGTGAGCGGTATCCTAGCATGCAGAAAAGCAGAAAGAATGCAGAGACCCAGAACAACGTAGGCCAAGGTATGTTGCAAACGCCCTCCTTGAACGTGGCACCTTTCTCTCTTTTCATTGCTGGCTTTGCTCCTGAGGCTTTTTCATCTTACCCTGTCTCTTTCGCAGGCACTGTTTCAGTGCCCTCTTCCAGGGCATTGATGTGCATTGAGGCAAAGAGGTCCATAAGTTTGTCAATATGCCGATCCCAGGTATATTCTGAGGCAAGGCGTTCAAACCTCTCTCCAAGTACCTGGCGTTCCTCTTCTGAGTATGCAATAAATGTCTCAATTGCCTCTGCCAGAGACTCTGAATCTCCGCTTTCAACCACAAATTCAGGGGATACCCGGGCTATCAGCTCGGATGCACCATTTGTTTTTGTGGTAATAACAGGGGTTCCACATGCTGCAGCCTCAAGACAGGTGTTTGCAAAGGGATCGTACAGTGTTGGCAGCATAAAGAGGTCAGATGCCTGGTAAAAAAGCGCCATATCTTTAACATAGCCTGCTGGAATTACCCTGTCTGAAATGCCTGCCTCTTCTGCCTGGGCTTCAAACCTTCCAAGGGACTTTGCCCCTGCAATCAGCAAACGAAAATCAATACTGCGGCAAGACTTTCCCAAAGCATCAAGAAGGGAACCAAGCCCCTTTCTAGTAAAGTTGGTGCCTGCAAAAAGCAGGATCAGGCAATCCTGAGCCAGCCCAAGCTCCTGCCTTATCTCGCCCCTTCGTCTCCGGGATACAGGATAAAACCTGCCCGGGTCGTAGCCATTGTAGATGGTTGTTATTCTGTCACGAGAGACTTTATAAAAATGCCCTACCTGCCTGGCAACAAGCATTGAATTGGTAAGAATCTGCCGCGCAGAATAGATGGATCTTCTCTCCAGGGAAAGAAGAGAGTTATGTCTTGGTGAAAAACGCCTGAGGAATGAAAAGAGCGTGGGCGGATAACCCAGTTTGAGCCATGCAGCATGAAGCGGGTCTGAAATCCGCAGAACATCTGCATCTGCAACCCTTGACAGCCCCAACACCAGGTCGAACTTACCCCGCTCAAGGACCCTGCGGGCAGACATAAAGAAGCTCATATTCTTCATGAGGCTTCCCCTGCCCTGCATCTGAGCCCTTTCAAACCGCACCCTGGAGCCTGAGACAAGACGCACCTCACTCTCCATGGCATCTGCGATTACCGTTATATTGACACCCCTTGCCGCAAGGCCCTTTACCACTTCGGCACAGTAGCGCTCAGCCCCCCCCATGCCAAAGCCGCACTCACGCCTTACAACCGCAAGCTCTAGCTCGCTCATGACTCTGCAATCTCTTTAACAGCCCGAGCAAGACCTGATGCCATGAATATCCTGTTGGTGTGATGAATGATGGTATCACTGCTGATCACAGACTCCACCCCTGCCTCCTCGAGCACCTTTCCCGCCCGTCCTGCAAAGAGCGCATGTGTAACCATGCAGAAAACACTGGATGCCCCCTGTTTTCTGCAGGCAACTGCTGCCCTTGCCACAGTCATGCCACTGCTGAGCACATCGTCAACGATAATCACCTCCCTGCCCTTAACGTCAATGTCAGGGAGGGTCACTATTACATCACGATCACCATGCCGTTTCTTTTTCCCCACACCATATTCCAGGCCGGCAGCCCGGGCTATCTGGCTCACCCATTGAAGGGACTCCTCGTCCGGGCCAAGGAGTATGGGATTTCCTCCACGTTTTTTAAGAAACTCTGCCATGTAAGGCGCAGCTGTTATGTTTACACCGCAGGGTATAACCTCCCGTATGGTGGATATGCGGTGCAGATGGGCATCAACTGTTACCACATTATCAAACCAGTCAGAAAGCCAGGCTCCAACTATTCGCTGACTTACTGCCTCACCCTTGTGAAATGCCTTGTCCTGGCGCATGTAGCAGAGATATGGTGCCACCAGGATTACACGTGAAACACCGGACTGCCGGGCAGCACTGGCAGCAAACCCAAGAGGCACAAGCCGGGAGTCAGGGTGATCAAGGCTTATATAAACAAGGACGTTTCCTGAAAGGTCAGGGTGGACACGCACCAGGCTCTCACCGTCAGGGAAACGGTGAACCGAGATCTTGTCTGTTTTACAGGAAAGCTCTGCTGCAAGCCTTGAGGCAGGCTCTTCAAAGCCCGGAAAGTACAGGACTGTGTTGATATTCATCTGTTCTAAATGACCTTAATATTCGTGACTGTTCAGCGTAATTCTTCAGAATCACTCCAAAACAAGACCAATTATCAACCTTATAACATCAATACGCTGAGCAGTTTCTAAAATTCAAACATTGTAGTGGTTATATCTGCCTTTTCCCCCAGGGTATAGCCTGAATCCCTGGAGGCAGACTCACAGGCAAATTGAAATTCCGAATCAAAATCTGAATAAATCCTGTAAAGGGCTTCGCCCTTCTTCACACTGTCCCCCAGCTTTTTGAACAGATCAATACCTGCGCCCTTGTCCATAGGTGCGCCTGCAAGCCTTGCAATACGGTTGATACGAAGATTATCAATGGCAGTTACCGTGCCTGAGGCAGGGGCCGTGACATCCAGGGTCAACCTGCCTGGCCGCGGTATCTTTTTTCTGCGGCCCTGGGCATCTATAATTGCCTTCATGCTGGCAAGCGCCCTTCCGGAATCCAGAATATCCCGGGCAATGGCATACCCCTGGCCTCCTCTTATATCAGGGTCAAACTCAAGCACCCGGCCTGCCAGCCTGAGTGCCTTCTGACGCAGATCTGACGGAGCATCAGGGTCATTTTCAAGCACCTGCATCACATCCCTTGCCTCAAGCACTGGCCCAACCCCCCTGCCAACAGGCTGTCTTCCGTCTGTGATTATCACCTCTATATGAATACCGATACGGTCGCCAACAAACTCAAACAGCTTTCTGAGCTGGGTTGCCTTGCTCATCTCGCGAACCTTGGCACTGGGACCAAAAGGTATGTCTATGAGCAGATGGGTCGAGCCTGCGGCCAGCTTCTTTGAAAGAATAGAGGCAACCATCTGCCCCATCACATCTATCCCAAGGGGACGCTCAACCGTAATGAGGGTGTCATCAACAGGGGCAAGCCTTGCAGTCCCTCCCCATGCCAGGCATCCGCGGTGTTTCTGCACTATGGCGTGCAGCCTTTCAGGGGATAAAGAGACCTCTGCAAGGACCTCCATTGTATCTGCTGTGCCTGCCGGGGAGGTTATTGCCCTGCTTGAAGTCTTTGGAATCAGCATGCCGTGGGCAGCCACAATGGGGACCACCAGCATGGTGGTGCGGTTTCCAGGGATACCCCCGATGCAGTGCTTGTCTGCAACAAGGGGCTCCTTCCAGTTAAGCCTGTCCCCTGTATCTGCCATTGCCCGGGTGTAATAGAGCACCTCGTCACGGTCAAGCCCGGTAACACTTGCAGAAACAAGGAACGCTGCCATCTCCATCTTTGAATAACGGTTGTGTACTATATCGTTGGTGATGGCATGAAAATCCTCTGCACTCAGCCGCTCCCCCTGAATCTTTCTGCGCACTGCCTCCATTGATACAGGGGGCGGGGCATGCCGGATGCGAACAAGGGTGCCCTCTTTAACTCCAAGCTGCCTGAATGCCTGTTCAGAAAGCCCGAGTTCACCAGGGGCAAGTATGCTGTCATCACGCACAATAATAAGCACAGCCAGGATGCTTTTTCCGTCAACGCTGACCTCAATCTTTGACATGGACTGAAAGCCCTCTGCCCTGTACACCGCGCATCTGCAGTTTAAATACGCAACATTTTCCCGGTATGTATCAATGGCAATGCGGGTAAGCCTGAGGCTGTTGTGTTTGCTCTTTTTATGGGCTGAATTCCTTGTTTTCATCAACTACCCCATCAGGAAGGTTTTATATCAACATGCTTCAGATAAGGAACCTTCTTCCTGAGCTCTTCCTCCATCTCATCTATCTTTGCCCCCACAGTACGGGTGACCCTGTTTGCAAACGAGGCACAGAACTGGAGGAAGTCTCCAAAATTGTGAATGGTTTTGTAGTCCTCCCTCAGGCTGTCCTCCATCTCCCTTACCAGGAGATAGCCGTTAAGCTCCACCTCTGCCCTGATGTGATGCGCCTCAGGGGTAAGCACTATCATACGGATGTCCTTGATATGCTCAACCAGGGGAAGATGCTCTATCTCCCGCCGCACCTCAGCCTGCAGATCCTCAGGAGATGCCTTTTCGATGAGATACAGGAGATTTTCCCTGATGAGTACAATGGCAATAATTGCCAGCACGATGCCTACAATAATGGAGCCTATTGAGTCCCAGTAAGGCTCACCAGTCCACTTGGTAAGGGCAATGGCTGCGGCTGCCAGGAAGATACCAAAGACAGCAGCCCCATCTTCCATGAGAACCGCCAGGTTTGCAGTATCTCCCTCACGCTTCTCCTTAAGGGCAACAACAAATGAGTAGCCCTCGGCAAAAAGTGCGAACACCAGCACTGCCACAGTCCACATATTAATTTCAGGCATGTGCGGATTAAGCAGGCCGTGGATTCCATGATAGATCGTAACCCCTGCACCCACAAAGAAGATACCGCACGCGGATATAAGTCCCCAAACAAAGCGTTCCTGCCCCCTTCCAAATGGAAATTCCCTTGAAGGACCTATCTCGCTTCTCCTGATTCCCACCCACAGCAGGGCCTGGTTGGCAGTATCTGCAAGGGAGTGGATCGCCTCTGCAAGCATGGCGGCACTGCCACCCATGAAGGCAACAACAAACTTCAGGATACACACAAGGGAATTTGCTGTAATTGCAACCTTGACTGATTTCATGTTTTTTATT
>JALWJV010000065.1 GCA_026996955.1 Deltaproteobacteria bacterium | reverse complement strand
AGGAGCACCACCTTTCTTCTAAGAACCGGCATGCCATGACTGTCCTTGGCACGTTCCGGTATGCCCTGAAGCCTTTTTTCAAGCTTTGCAAGCCTCTCTTCAAGCTCCTTTTCTTTTTTGCTCTGCCCTGCACTGCCAAAAAGATGAAGCGTTGCCCCCTCCTTTCCTGCAGTCTTCCTGAAATAATCAGATGTTACCATGAAGGGAGAGGCCACAATCTCATCCTCCATCTGATCTATCTCCGCCTGCTTCTTGCGCTCCTCGGGTGTCATCTTGGCAAGCTCTGCCTCTTTCTTGGCATCACTCTCCTTTGGCTGAAGTATGGCGTCTTTCAGCCCGCCACTGGAACTGCAGGAACTAAGCATTCCGGCCATGATACAACAGGCCAGGAGCATAACTGCTACAATACATTTATTTGTCATTTCAGGTTTCCTGTAATAGTGTTCATCAATAAGAATTCAGCATAAACTACCGGACTTTAAAGGGGATACTATAGATGCATGACATAGACAGGTCAAGGCAGGGCATGCCACTTGGCCTACAAAAGGGACATATATAAAAAATATGCCTGCCCCCAAAACCGCTACCTGCGGAAATCAAAATAACGGAGGAGAATGGACTATAAAAAGCCTCAAAGGTTCCTGGCCGGTATTTTTGACCCCGTGCTCCTCCCCTGCAGGCACCAGGCAATAATCTCCCGCACTTACAGGCCGCCACTTCCCATCTGCAAAAATTTCAGCACTGCCGGACATTACATAAATGGAGTCAATACTGTCATCATGTACATGAACCGGCACCTGAGCACCAGATTCAAACTCAAGCATTGAAACCCCAACAGGGGAGTTCTGGGCATTTCCGGCCAGTTTTGCTATCCTGACCTTTTCAAAAAGGGGATGATCTTCAACGGTATAAGAGTCTTTACCAAGAAAATGAGCCATTTGTACTAATCCTCCTTTAACCGTTTTTATCTTATCCCTAACTGAAGTTTAAAAGCTATCTGAACAACAGTTTCCGGCCTTTCATACTTCCAGTTCAGGGTTATATTATTTGCAGTGCGCCTGCAACCTGCCTGGACAAAAATCTTGACGCATCAATGCAAAAATGTTATCCGTGCCTCGTTTCAAAACATTCATGCCGTTTGCGGCATAGACAGAAACAAGTGTCGGGACGTAGCGCAGTCTGGCAGCGCACCTGAATGGGGTTCAGGGGGTCGGAGGTTCAAATCCTCTCGTCCCGACCATCCGCCTTCTCCTGTTTTCAATTCCATCGCACAACAAGTCTCGGCTGTTCCATCACAAGCATGAACAACACAGCAGAATTCCCCTCAACCATTGCCTTTCTCAGTGATTTTGGCCTGACTGATCCCTATACAGGCATAGTAAAAGGGATAATTGCCTCAATAGCCCCAACTACCAGAATTATTGATATCACCCATGGAATCCCTCCCCAGGACATAACTGCAGGGGCACTTATGCTTGCAGGCTCATACCGGTATTTTCCAAAGAGGACAGTAT
>JALWJV010000064.1 GCA_026996955.1 Deltaproteobacteria bacterium | reverse complement strand
TGCCACCCTTATCTTTGCTGTCTGTTTTGTTTTCCTGTTTTTCTGGAGCCATGGAGAGATAGATAACACGATTTTGACTGACAGACCACACATTGAGGTTTTCTGTTTGTGACTGTCTGGCACATTCCAAAACTGCACGATGGGCCTGTACCGCCATGGGATTTCCAAATTAAAGCACCAAACTTCCAGTTTTACGCAGGCAATGGTTGATATTAAAACCTCTTTCATTTATCATGCATGCTCGCAAGGGGTAGGGATATGATTTTCTGCCCCGGTTTGATGTTTAATCCAGTTTCAACTTAAACCCGTCTGCAAGGGATATCTGCAGGCAAGAGATTCAGGCAACAGGGCCAACATGACAGACAAGCAGGCACCAGGCATACTTGATTCATTCAGTTCTGATTTCAAGCGGATAGAGGAAGTGCTTGAACAGCACTTTGCCTCTCACATTCCATTTGTTAACGAAATCAGCCGCCATATCCTGTTTGCAAACGGAAAGCGGATAAGGCCGCTTCTTACCGTTTGTTCTGCACGGCTCTGCGGCGTTGATGCCGACTATGCCTATGATCTTTCTGCTGTTCCCGAATATCTCCACGCAGCAAGTCTCCTGCATGATGATGTTGTTGACGCAGGGGAGATGCGGCGCGGCGTGCCTCCGGCGTACAAGGTGTGGGGGAACAGTGCAGCAGTGCTTGTGGGTGACTACCTGTATGCAAAGGCAATTGGCCTTGCAAGCCAGTTCGGGAATGTAAAAATAGCTGAGGAGATTGCCAACACCGTTGGACTCATGGCAGAGGGTGAGATTATTCAGCTTCTTCATGCAAAGCGTCCAAGCTTTGATGAAAAGACCTACTCAGACATCATATACAGAAAGACTGCTGCCCTTATCTCTACATCATGCCGTATCGGTGCGCTTCTTGCCAAGGCACCCCAGGAACAGGAAGAGGCAGTGAGTACCTATGGCCTCAATCTTGGAAATGCCTTTCAGCTTATTGATGACGTGCTGGACTATACTGCTGATGAGAGTGAGCTTGGAAAGGCAATCGGGACAGACCTGGCAGAGGGAAAGCTGACGCTTCCCATAGTAATTGCAGTGAAGGAGGCCGACGAGAAGGACAGCAAAAGGCTGCTTTCCATAATGGGTGCCGGCCATCCGTCTGATGAAGACATGAAGTGGGTCAAGGACCTCCTTACCAGTACCGGTGCCATTGAATACTCCAGGAACAAGGCCCGCGATCTTGTTCAGGCAGCCTGTGACAGCCTTGATGTGTTTGAGCCTTCTGAAACCAGAGAACTTCTCAAGGCATTGGCCCTGTTTGTGCTTGAACGGCGCAAGTAGATTTGTGTGTTCAAAACATTGTCACTCCAGAACAAACTTGTTCACTGCGCTGAATAGATCCCCGGAATTTTACATATTTTGTAACTGTTCAGCATATTGAAATTATAAGGTTGATAATTGGTCTTGTTTTTCCGTTCCGGAGAACAATTTCTTGTTTTTCTAAGGCTCGCTACGCCAAA
>JALWJV010000063.1 GCA_026996955.1 Deltaproteobacteria bacterium | reverse complement strand
CGGGTCATGAAACTTCTTGAGAACACCGAGCTTGATGAGATGCGACTTGCCCATGAGGCAGCAATCATGGCTGACCGCCTTGACATTACCGAGGAGACGGTGCGGGCATCAAGCCATCTTGTGAGATTCTCTGAATACCTTGAATCAGACGAACCTGTGGGCCGGCGTCTTGATTTTCTCACTCAGGAACTTTTCAGGGAATTTAATACAATGGCATCAAAGTCCTGGGACAGTGTAATATCCCAGGCGGTGGTTGAGGTTAAGGGGGAACTGGAGAAGATAAGGGAACAGGTGCAGAATGTTGTATGATGTGTGCAACCTGAACCCTTAATGGCATGGAGAAACATTTTTTGTAGCCGGTCAGCGTATTGATGTTATAAGGTTGATAATTGGTCTTGTTTTTCCGTTCCGGTGAATAATTTCTTGTTTTTCTAAGGCTTGCTACGCCAAAATCGCGAAACTCGCTGGTCCCTCGCTCAGACAGGCGCGATTTTCTGGCTCCGCTTCGCCAAAACTACGAAACTCTTCATAGTCACTCCAAAACAAAACCAATTATTACGCTGATCAGATACCATTTTCTTGAAATAACTAACCGGAGAGAGGAGAAAATATGGCAGCCAGAAGCAAGATGCTCAATGTTGGTTTCGGCAACTCGGTTGTGGCGGAACGGGTAGTTGCAGTTATATCACCTGCCTCTGCACCCATGAAACGGCTTCGTGAGGAGGCAAAGGTAAACAGCCGCCTTATAGATGCAACACAGGGCAGGCGCACACGCTCCATAATCATCACGGACAGCAATCATGTGATACTCTCTGCAATACAGGTAGAGACCATTTCCCAGCGCATGAATGCGGATCTCCTTACCAGGATGGAAGAAAAAGACCCAAGATATTAATTTCATCACACAATAGCACAAACACCATGACAAATAACTCAAAACAGGAATCCGGTGACCTTTTCGTAATATCAGCGCCGTCAGGTGCGGGCAAATCCACCATCTGCCACCGGCTAATGGAGGAGACGCCGGATGTTGCCTTTTCAGTATCCCATACCACCCGTGCCCCCAGAAGAGGGGAAGTTGACGGTGTTGATTACCACTTTGTATCACATGAAACCTTTATGAGCATGGTTGATAAAGGAGATTTTATAGAATGGGCAGAGGTACACGGGAACTGTTACGGGACAAGCAGGGAATCGGTAATGGCAATGATGGCCCGGGGGCTGGATGTCCTGCTGGACATTGATGTTCAGGGGGCAATGCAGGTAAAGAAAATATTCCAGGATGCAGTGCTGATCTTTATCCTTCCCCCATCCCTGAAGGTCCTTGAACAGCGGTTAAGGGACCGGGGAACAGACTCTGAGGAAACCATCAGGCTGAGGCTTGAAAATGCCTCAAAGGAACTGGAATATATAGACAGATACGAGTTTCTCATCATAAATGACCAGCTTATCAAGGCAACAGGTGACCTGCAGTCAATTATCCTTGCCAGGCGCTGCAGGAGGGAGCGTGTGCTTGCCAGGGTATCCCTGGAGGGCCTGATATGAGGCACTCGCCATGACGAGACATAACAGGCGCCGCAACAATTCAGACAGAAGGAGGTCAGACATAAAAGGGCCGGTGCTTATCTGGGGGATTAACCCGGTGCTTGAATTTCTTGAAAATTCCCCTGATGCCATAGAGGATATTTATACCCTGCCCTCCTTTGGCAAGAAAAAACGGCAGAAGACATTGCTGCACCAGGCCGCAGGGCGGAATGCCCGGTGCCGCACCGTGATGGATTTCAGCAGAATGGAAATGCCTGAGAGCGCTGTTCACCAGGGTGTTGCAGCAAGGGTCAGGCCTGTATGGCTAGTGGAACTGGATCAGCTTCACACCTTGTGGAAGGAAGACACGCCCCTGGTGGTGGTATGTGACCAGATAACAGACCCGGGAAACATGGGGGCAATAATCCGCTCGTCAGCAGCCTTTGGTGCCCATGCAGTGATACTGTCACGGAGAAACAGCGCTGAGATAAACGGTACAGTAATAAAGGCATCTGCCGGGGCAATCCTTCATACAAGGGTTTGCGTTGCAGGAAACACCATAAAAACCCTTCAAAGACTTCAAAAAGAAGGGCTTATTACAGTTGCCCTTACTGCAGACAGGAGCCAGACGCTCTGGAACCATGACCTCTCTGTGCCCATTGCCCTTGTGCTTGGGGCAGAGGGCAGGGGGCTCCGTCAGATGGTGGTCCAGAACTGTGACACAAGGCTTCACATTCCACAGTCTTCTTCTGTGGAATCACTTAATGTTGCCTCTGCATGTGCCGTTGCCCTTTACGAAACAAGAAGGCAACGATCAGGCGCCTCCTGACCAATCTGCCATGAACCCAACTGCTGTTTACAAGGCTGTTACATGGTCTACATGGTACATTGCCATGCCTCTTATGCGCCTTGCAGCCCTGAGCCCGGCCAATGACAACATTTGGCTTGGACGGATGGGCACAGTTTCGGCAGAAATTTCCCGAAACAGCCCCTGGGATATCTGGATTCATGCCGTGTCCGTGGGGGAGGCAGGGGTAGCAAATGCCATTATCAGGGAGATTGACCAGCTCAGGCCGGGTTTAAAAATTCTTCTGTCTGTTTCAACCCCCACAGGCATTGCACATGCCAGAAAGCTCCTGGGTGAAAGATGCGGCATAATGTTTTCCCCCCTGGATTTTCCCCAGCCTGTCTCAAAGGCGGTTCAGAAAATAAGGCCCAGGGTCTATGCCTGCCTTGAAACAGAACTCTGGCCCAATACACTTTCAGAGATGACAAAGCAGGGCATAAAAACAATACTTCTCAATGGGCGCATCTCTGCCCGCTCCTTTCCCCGCTACCAGAAAATTCGCCCGATTACAGCCCGGCTGCTCCAAAGTTTTACCATTATCTGCGCATCATCCCTGACCTCTGCCAGTCGGCTTAAGGCACTTGGAGCACCGGACAAAAATATCATCCTTACCGGTAATGCCAAATACCAGGCACTTGTAAACAGGCCGGACACAGAAAGGGCACATTCACTGCGCAAATTCTTGAAAATCTCCCGGCAAGCACCTGTAATTGTCGCAGGAAGCATCAGGAGTGGCGAGGAGGGCCAGCTCCTCAGGGCGTGGGAGGTGCTTCAAAAAGAATATCCGGCATTGCGACTGATTGTGGCCCCACGGCATCTTGAAAATGTCCCTGCATTAAAAAAGCTTTTTTCAAACCACTCCTCTCCCTGCACCATCTGGAGCCGGCTTGAGAAAGGCAGCGAAAAACCGGAACGGGTGATTATCGTGGATGCCATTGGCAAGCTCTTTGACCTTTACGGCATAGCCTCTGCTGCATTCGTAGGTGGCTCACTTGTCCCCAAGGGAGGGCAGAACATGCTTGAGCCTGCGGCATGGGGGTGCCCGGTGTTTTACGGCCCCTTTACAGACAACTTTGAAGATGCAGTCAATGCCCTTAAAGAGGAAGGGGCAGATGGCAGGGTGAGTGATGGCAATGAACTTGCAGTCATGATCAAAGGTATTCTTGATAATCCATCACAGGCACGAATAACCGGAACCGCCTGCAGGAATGCAGTTATAAAAATCGCTGCAAATTCCGCAACCAGACAGGCAGAAACCCTGCTTTCCCTGCTCCCTGCAAATTGAAATTGTCAATTCAAACTTGGCATTAAATCCAAATCAGGCTAAAATGGAGCCTCATTTGACATCATAAATACAATATTTATGCCAATATTAATTTTTGCTTTCCATCACCGTATTTGCCCTACAACAATATGACTTCAGGTGAAAAACATAACAACCCAGAACTGTTTGACAGCCTACCGGACCCTGCTGCCATCATTGATGCCACCAGAACGGTTCTGGAGATCAATTCAGCTTTCGCACTGCACTTCAACGTTCAGCCTGATGAGGTCTCAGGCACGGACCTCTGCTCCGTGTTTGAAGACGAATCCTCATGGAGTGCATGGGCTCAGCAGAATCTCTGTTCCACATATCCCAACCTTAAGCCAGGCACCTATGCAGCATTTGAAATGGAATGCCCCCATAGCGCCTGCCACTATCACTGCACACTGTCCCCTATAAGCAACAGCTCTGAAGAGAGGCGTTTTCTCCTGCTGATGCATGACATCTCGGCCCTCAAGCACAAGGCATCATCTGCAATACAGGACAGGAAACTACTTGAAGATTTGCTTGAAAATGCCAATGACATGGTCCAGAGCGTTGACCCCCAGGGCAACTTTATCTATGTCAACAAGACCTGGCGGGAAAAGATGGGGTACTCTCCTGAAGAGGTGGAAAAGCTTAACATCAAAGATATTCTCGATCCTGAATGTGCAGACAAGTGTTTTATGATATTTTCAGATGTCATGCAGGGCAAGAACCTGGGCAGGATTGAAACCACCTTTATCGCAAAGGACGGCAGCAAGATCATTGTTGAGGGCAATTGCAACTGCCGCTTTGAAAATGGCACTCCGGTGGCTACTAGAGGTATATTCAGGGACATAACCGCCAAAAAGCAGGAGGAGCATGACAGAAAAGAGCTGGAACAGCATATGCAGCAGCTCCAGAAACTTGAGAGCCTGGGTATCATGGCCGGTGGTATCGCCCATGACTTCAACAACCTGCTCATGGGCATTATGGGTTTTACCGAACTAATAATAACCAGGAACAATTCTAGAAAAAATATCCTGCAGTATGCCCGAAACATTGAACAAGCTGCAAAGCGTGCGGCAGAACTTACCAATCAAATGCTGGCATATTCAGGACATGGCCGGTACAAGGTTGACTACATAGACCTCTCAAAGGTTATCCTTGAAAATCGCCCGCTTTTCAGTGCAACTGTGTCAAGAAAGATTCAAATTGAATATGATCTCGAGAACAATTTACCCCTCATTGAAGCAGACATCGACCAGATGCGTCAGATGCTCATTAACATCGTCACCAATGCAAGCGAGGCCATAGGTGACGAACACGGAACTATATCTCTTTCAACCGGTGTGATAGAGGCAGACCGGGAATATCTTACCACAACTTACATAAACGAAGCACTTCCGCCAGGAGAATACATATATCTCCGGGTCTCTGACAATGGGCCGGGCATTTCTCCTGAGGCCATGCCTCGCATCTTTGATCCATTTTTTACCACAAAATTTACCGGCCGGGGTCTTGGGCTTGCTGCAGTGCTAGGTATAGTCAGGGGACACAAGGGCGCTATCAAACTTGACAGCACTCCTGGCGAGGGCACAACCATCACGGTCCTTCTTCCGGTATATCAGGGCATACTTGAAGATATGGAAGATGAGGCATGCACGCTTCCGGAAGAGCCCAAGATGGAACAGAAGGCCGTGCTACTCATTGAGGATGAGCAGTCTGTCCGTACCGTTGCCAACCTGATGATCTCTGATCTCGGCATAAAGGTGATAGAGGCTTCGGATGGACAAGAAGGTTTTGAAATATTCTGTCATGAAAAAGACAGGATAGGTCTTGTCATAACAGACATGCTCATGCCCCGGATAAATGGGCTTGAACTCCTGCACAAGATACGGGAAACCGGCTCGGATGTGCCTGTAGTGCTATCAAGCGGTTACAACAAGGAAGATATCGTATCCAGCATTGAGGAGAATGAACTGGCAGGTTTTATACACAAACCCTATACTGAAAAACAGATGCAGTCCCTGGTCAGGCAATTTATACCTGA
Organism: Deltaproteobacteria bacterium; assembly: GCA_026996955.1. GTDB lineage: Bacteria > Desulfobacterota > Dissulfuribacteria > Dissulfuribacterales > QOAL01 > S144-17. The sequence continues at coordinate 1,446 of JALWJV010000063.1, read as the reverse complement.
AGAAGGCTAGGCATGATAAAAGAGCAATATGCCACCACGTACAAGGCCTGTCAGGGTGAATGCAATGTGCCTTCAGACTCAGGGATACCTGTCAAACCCTCTACATCAGGTGATATTTTCAGCAAAATTGAGCAGGCAAGGCAGATGTGGGAAGAGCACGGGGAGCAGCTTCTCTCTGACCCAGGGATTAAATCTGCCCTGGAAGACCTTTCCGGTGCCATAGAAGACAACTGGGCACTTATGCGAAGGCTTAAGGTTGTGGATCTCTGCGGCAGGTGCGCTACGGAAATTGAGGGGGGAGGCTGCTGCGGTGCCGGCATTGAGGAGTGGTACGACAGTTTTGTGCTGTTAATGAACCTCATGATGGGAAAGGAGATCCCGCAAACACGACTTGATAAAACAGGATGCCTGTTTCTTGGGCCCTCCGGCTGTTTGCTTAAGGCGCGCTTTCACTTCTGCATAAACTATCTGTGCCACAGGATAAAGGACAATCTCACCCAGAGTGAATTAAGAGAGCTTGCTGCAGGAAATGGACGTGAAATCTACTGCGGCTGGGTCCTTGAAAATGCCATCAGGGAAAAGCTTGAAACCCTTCAGCCAGGATAAGTGAAGGCTGGGCCGGAATAAAAGACGCAACCATCCCATGCCCCGTACTGCCAATATCGTCATTGCAGTCCCCACAGTCATTGAAGCAGAACCATTAAAACAGACCGTTGACTTCCCGGTCAGGTGGGTCATTACAGGCGTCGGGCCTGCTGCTGCAGCCCATTCCATTACCCGTGACATCTGCACAAAAGGCCGCCCTTCAGGGGTATTGATAGCAGGAATAGCAGGGGCTTACAGTCACTCAGGGCTGGAACCTGGCAAAATCTGCATTGCCTCGTCTGAATCTTTTGGTGATCTTGGAAGGTGCAGCAAAAAAGGCATTGAAAGGATAGAGATTCCAGGAAGTGACAGCCTGAAAATCCGTTTTGACCTCTCAGTTCATGTTGAAAATATCCTGCCAAGGCTTGAAACCCGCCTGCCTGACTTTTCCCTGGTTCCAATGACAACCGTGTCCTGTTCCTCAGGGTGCAGAAAACGGGCTGAAGACATTGCTGAATTTACAGGCGCAATGGTGGAAAACATGGAGGGTGCTGCCATTGTGCAGAGTTGTCTTGCACTTGATGTGCCGGTTTGGGAAATAAGGACCATAAGCAATGAGGCAGGAGAAAGCGACAAGACAAAATGGCATTTTGACCTTGCCCTTTCAAGACTCTCACACGCTGTAAAAGACTTTTTATGTAAATGTTCAGCATATTGCCAGAAAATCGCGTCTGTCTGAGCGAGGGACGAGCGAGTTTCGCGATTTTGGCGTAGCGAGCCTTAGAAAAACAAGAAATTAGTCATCGGAACGGAAAAACAAGACCAATTATCACACTGAATAGATACCTTTTTTATGCACAC
>JALWJV010000062.1 GCA_026996955.1 Deltaproteobacteria bacterium | reverse complement strand
GCGGACAACCCTGAGGCCCAGGCAGCGGTCTCAAGCGGCGTGCCATATATCTCCTTCCCCCAGGCAATGGAGCTTTTTTTCCTGAAGGACAGGAACCCCCTGGTGGTTGCCGGAACACACGGAAAGACAACCACATCCACCATGCTGGTCTCAGCTCTTGATGCAGGCTGCTCGCTTGATCCGGGCTTTATGATTGGAGGCATGCTTCAGGGTTACGATGCCGGTTTCAAAAAGGGCTCTCCGCCCTGGTTTGTGCTTGAAGGCGATGAGTATGACACGGCCTTTTTTGACAAGGGGCCAAAGTTCATGCATTACCGCCCCTTTGGGGCAATACTTACAAGCATTGAGTTTGACCATGCCGATATCTTTCAGGACATTGAGGCAGTAAAACGGGCGTTCCGGGGATTTGCCAGTATTATTCATCCAGATGGCGTACTTGTTGCCTGCTCCCAGTGGCCTGCAGTGCGCGAAGTTTGTAACAGTGCAAACAGCCGTGTTGCCTGGTATGGAGACAGCCCCTCAGATGACTGGCAGCTGAAGGACGTAAAGGTTCACCATGCAGGGACCACGTTTCAGGCATGGAGACACGGAACCCTTGTATGCCAGGTGGATATACCCTTCCCGGGAATGCATAATGCACTGAACGCACTGGCAGTGCTTGCCCTTGGAACAGAGCTGGGGCTTGAGCCTGAAGACCTTGCCAGGGGGCTTTCCATTTGCAGGGGGGTTAAACGGCGGCAGGAGGTCCGTGGCGAACCTGGAGGAATTACCGTAATAGATGACTTTGCACATCACCCCAGCGCGGTAAAGGTCACCATTGAGGCGCTCAAGGCCAAATATGACAACAGGCGGCTTATAGTGGTATTTGAACCCCGCACAAACACCAGCCGCAGGTCAGTGTTCCAGAAACGTTATTCCAGGGCCTTTGACAGGGCGGACATGGTAATTGTCCGATCTGTGCCAGACCCTGAAAAGGCGCCTGTAGGAGACCGTTTCTCCTCGGAAAAGCTGGCACAGGATATCTCTGCCCGTGGTATAAATGCCCAGTGCCTGCCGGATGCAACGGCCATACTTGAAACACTTCTGGTAACAGCAGAGAAAGGCGATGTAATTGCAATCTTTTCAAACGGGGCATTTGAAGGATTGCACCAGCGGCTGCTGGAAGGACTTGCCCAACTGCATCAATAAGATACGAAATTCTCCAAAGTCACTCCAAAACAAGACCATTTACTATCTTAATAGATACTAAAAGTTTATGCCTGTTTTTGAACACATCACATCCTGCCCGTCCACCTCGGCCCGTCTTGGCAGGGTCCATACCCACCACGGTGCATTTGACACCCCGGCATTCATGCCTGTGGGCACCCAGGCCACTGTAAAGTCCGTGTGTCCCGAAGAGTTGATGGACATGGGGGCACAGATAATACTGGGAAACACCTATCACCTCTACCTCAGGCCCGGTCATAAACTCATAGAGCGGCTTGGCGGCCTCCACAGGTTCATGGCATGGAACGGCCCGATTCTCACTGACAGCGGAGGCTTCCAGGTATTCAGCCTGGCACAGTTCAGAAAGATTCAGGAGGAAGGCGCTGTTTTCCGCTCCCACATTGACGGCTCCCTCCACGAGTTGACCCCTGAGCTTGCCATTGAAATCCAGGAGAGCCTGGGCTCGGACATAATGATGTGCCTTGACACGTGCATTCCATACCCGGCATCCGAAAAGGAGGTCAGGGAATCAACTGCCCTTACAACAAGGTGGGCTAAACGCTGCCTTGATGCCCGCACCCGGCCTGAACTCCTGCTGTTCCCCATTGTTCAGGGAGGCATGGACAGAAATTTGAGGGCCAGGCACACAGAGGAACTGTGCAGCATGGGCTTTGACGGCATCGCACTTGGCGGACTCAGCGTGGGAGAGCCAAAGGAGATGCTGTTTGAGATGATAGAAGTCTCAAGACCCCTTATCCCTGAAAAATACCCTGTCTATGTCATGGGAGTAGGAACACCGGAGGATATAGTCAATGGGGTGGCACGGGGAGTGGATATGTTTGACTGTGTCATGCCTACCCGGAACGCCAGAAATGGCATGCTCTTTACTTCTACCGGACACATTGTTATAAAGAATGCCTGTCATGCAGAAGATCCTGCCCCTGTGGATGAAAAATGCCACTGCTATACATGCAGGAACTTTTCAAGGGCTTATCTCAGGCACCTTTTTATTGCCCGGGAGCTTCTTGCATACCGCCTTAATACTATCCATAATCTGCACTTCTATCTCAACCTGATGAAACAGATAAGAAAGGCCCTTGCAGAAGCTAAATTTGCCGAATTTTACAGGGATTTTATGAGTGCGCGGACAGAAGAATAAACAGTTAAACATATTCTAAGGAGGAAACACGACAATGATCTCACTGAACTTTCTCATATCAGAAGCATGGGCAATGGGTCCACCCCCAGGAGGAGCGCAGGGCGGCGGAGACCCGCTTACTGCCTTTCTGCCCCTGATCCTGATCTTTGGTATCTTCTATTTCCTGCTGATACGCCCCCAGCAGAAAAAACAGAAACAGCACCAGGAGTTTATTAACAACCTGCAGAAGGGCACTGAAGTGGTGACAAGCGGAGGCATTATCGGCAGGATCACCGGCATTACAGACGACGTTGTTACGCTTGAAGTTGCTGACAAGGTAAGAATCAAGGTGGTAAGAAACCAGATAGCAGGAAAACCTGTTACCGGTGACAAGGACAAAAAAGGCAAGAAGGGCAGCATTGGCTGAGCTTCCTGCTGATCTGTAGGATACAGAAGGGAAAAAGCCTGGGTCTTTTCAAAGCCCAGGCTTTTTTTGTTTCCAGGTCGGTAACTGTTCAGTGCATTAACAATGATGTTATGTCGATGAAGGTTGGTAAATGGTCTTGTTTTTCCGTTCCAGTGAATAATTTCCTGTTTTTCTAAGGCTTACTTCGCCAAAATCGCGAAACTCGCTCATACTTCGCTCAGACAGACGCGATTTTATGGCTGCGCTTCGCCAAGAAAAACTACGAAATTATTCAGAGTCACTCCAAAAAAAGACCATTTACCACGATGAATAATAGATATCCAGGTCGTTTATAATGAGCACTTGCGGGACAGAGACCCGGTTTATTCCTTCATCTCAAATATCTTCGGGGTCTTCTCCCTGAGCCGCCTGATGCAGACATCCTTTCCAAGCACCTCAAGCACCTCAAACATGCTTGGCCCCTTTATCTGTCCCGTGATAACCGCACGCATGGCATTAATTATAACGCCGGGCTTTCTGTCCACAGAGGCTGCATAATCCCTAAGCACCTGCTCGAGATTTTCAGCATTCCAGGGCTCTGTGCCTTCCAGAATATCCGCAAGGGCAGGGAGCCATTCCCGCAGTTCCTCATGCTTGTAAACATTCTTTTTAAGGGCCTTTGGGTCAAACTCATAATCATCAGAAAACCATGCCCTGCCCTCTGTGGTAAAATCAACCAGGGTATGAAAACGCTCCCGGGTCATATCAAGGACCTTCAGGAACCATTCCCTTCGTTCTCCCTCAAATGCAGGGTCCCAGATCCCGGCCTTTTCAAAAAACGGCCTGGCAAGCTCGGCTATTTCCTCAATAGGCATTGTGCGCAGATAATGGGCATTGATATTGATTGCCTTTGGGTCAGTAAAGAACTTCGGGTCCCCCTTGCGGTAGTTGAATATGGAGTTGGACTTGTTGATGCGCTCTATTTCAAATGCCTCAATCAACTCCTCCTTGCTGAATATCTCCTGGTCAGTTCCCGGAGACCACCCCAGAAGCACAAGGAAATTCACCAGTGCCCAGGGGATAAAACCGTGATCCCTGTAAAACTGGACAGCCACTATCTCTCCATGACTGCGCTTTGATATCTTTGCCTTTTTAAGGTCAAGGGTGAGGGGCATGTGGGCAAAGACAGGGGCCCTGGCACCAAGGGCCTCATAGATCAGGATCTGCCGAATGGTGTTGGTCATGTGATCCTGCCCCCTGATTATGTGGGTAATCCGGTCCCTGATATCATCAACCACGTTGCAGAGAAGGTACAGGGGCTTACCGTTTGAACGCACAATCACAAAGTCCTCCATTGCGCTCCACGGTTTCTCAATACGCCCAAGGACCTTGTCGTCATAGCCTATTACCCCCTCTCTATGGGGGGTTTTGAAACGTATTACATAGGGAAGGCCCGCAGCCTCCTTTTCAGCCACCTGCTCAGGGGTCAGGTTGCGGCAGGTGCCATCATACTTTATATCCTGCTTGGCCTTTAGCGCTGCCTCCCTCTTGGCATCAAGCTCCTCCTTTGTGCAGAAGCACTTGTATGCCTTGCCTGTTTCAAGGAGCTTTCTGGCAGCCTCCACATGTTCATCTGCATACTGGGTCTGGAAATATGGTCCTTCGTCCCAGTCAATTCCAAGCCACTCAAGCCCCTCAATAATCCCCTTTATGGACTCCTCTGTGGAGCGTTCGGCATCTGTATCTTCTATACGCAATATCAGTTTGCCATTATGCTTTCTGGCATAAAGCCAGTTATAAATTGCGGTCCTTGCCCCGCCTATGTGGAGATATCCCGTGGGGCTCGGTGGAAATCTAAGTCGTACTTCAGACATTACTGTTTATTCCTTTCGCTTGTAACTGTTCAGCGTTTCTGAATAATTACATTTCGTGTCTATTGAGCGTGGTAAATGGTCTTGTTTTGGAGTGACTCTGAATAATTTCGTAGTTTTTCTTGGCGAAGCGCAGCCATAAAATCGCGTCTGTCTGAGCGAGGTACGAGCGAGTTTCGCGATTTTGGCGTAGTGAGCCTTAGAAAAACAAGAAATTATTCACTGGAGCGGAAAAACAAGACCATTTACCAACATTAACATAACATTATCTTTTCCGTCCTGACTTCTGCTTATTCTTTCGGGCCTCCTCCTGCTGCCGCTGTTTCTCAATACGGGCCCAGGAATCCCTGAGGGAGACAATCCTGTTAAATACGGGGCTGCCGGGAACGAAATCCTTTTCATCAACCACAAAATACCCCCGTCTCTCAAACTGACACACATAACCCGGAGCCGCATCCTTAAGCCCGGGCTCAAGCATGCACCCGTCAAGCACAGTAAGAGAGTCTGGGTTAAGGAAATCTGTAAAATCTCCGCCTTCCTTTACACGCTCCGGTGCAGGCACAGAGAACAGCCTGTCAAAGAGACGCACCCTGGCCTTTATGGCATGGGGGGCAGAGACCCAGTGAATTGTCCCCTTTACCTTTCTACCGTCAGGGGAATCTCCGCCCTTGGTGGCAGGATCATAGGTAGCCCGTATCTCAACAATGTTGCCGTCTTCGTCCTTTTTGAATCCTGTGCAGGTCACAAAATATGCATACCTGAGCCGGACCTCACGGCCTGGAGCAAGGCGGAAAAACTTCTTGGGAGGGTCTTCCATAAAATCTTCCCGTTCAATATAAAGCTCCCTGGAAAATGGAACCATGCGGGTACCTGCTGAAGGATCCTCAGGATTATTCACAGCCTCAAGCTCCTCTGACTCTCCTTCAGGATAGTTTTCAATGATGAGCTTTACGGGATTAAGGACCCCCATCACACGGTCGGCAGTGCGGTTAAGCTCATCCCTCACACAAAATTCCAGCAGGCCTATATCCACCACGCTGTCCCGCTTTGCAACCCCTATCTTTTCACAGAACTGCCTGATTGCCGCCGGAGGATACCCGCGGCGTCTCATGCCTGAGATGGTGGGCATGCGGGGGTCATCCCATCCGCTTACCACACCTGTTTCAACCAGTTTCATGAGTTTTCGCTTGCTCATTATGGTATATGTCAAGTTGAGACGGGCAAACTCTATCTGCTGGGGATGGCAGGGTACAGGGAGCTGATCAAGCACCCAGTCGTAGAGCGGGCGGTGGTCCTCAAATTCCAGAGTACATATGGAATGGGTAATTCCCTCAATGGAATCTGACAGGCAGTGGGTATAATCGTACATGGGATAGATGCACCACCTGTCACCTGTGCGGTGGTGAGGAACGTGCATTATCCTGTAAATGACAGGGTCCCGCATGTTCAGATTGCCAGAAGACATGTCTATCTTTGCCCTCAGAGTCCTGCTCCCGTCAGGGAATTCCCCTGCCCTCATGCGGCGGAACAGATCAAGGTTCTCCTCAACCGAACGGTTACGGTAAGGACTTTCCCTTCCAGGTTCGGTAAGTGTCCCCCTGTACTCACGTATCTCCTCAGGGCTCAGATCACACACAAATGCCTTGCCCCTGCGGATAAGCTCCTCGGCATACTCATAGAGCTTTTCAAAATAGTCCGAGGCAAAGTAGAGGTGTTCACCCCAGTCATAACCCAGCCATTTAACATCTTCCTTTATGGCCTCGATATACTCCACCTCTTCCTTGGTGGGATTTGTGTCATCAAAACGCAAATGGCACCTGCCTCCAAACTCCTTTGCAAGGCCAAAGTTAAGCACTATGGACTTGGCATGCCCTATGTGCAGATAACCATTGGGTTCAGGTGGAAAACGGGTTATTACGCGTCCGTCATTCTTGTTTGCCTTTATATCCTCTATGATTATATTCCGGATAAAATTTGAAACAGGTGGAGCTTTTTCTGTATTTTTCATATTCAGGCTTTATTTTTGAGATGTTATCTGGTTGTAACATTAAGGATTTTACTAATTATTCTATCTCTGTGGAGTGCCCCAATGGATAAAGCGTAACTTCTTGTAACTATTCAGCGCATTAACTTTAAGAAGGTTGGTAAATGGCCTTGTTTTTCCGTTCCGGTGAATAATTTCTTGTTTTTCTAAGGCTCGCTACGCCAAAATCGCGAAACTCGCTCGTACCTCGCTCAGACAGACGCGATTTTTTGGCTGCGCTTCGCCAAGAAAAACTACGAAATTCTTCAGAGTCACTCCAAAACAAGACCATTTACCACACTGAATAGATACTTGCTCTTTATCGAACCATTTTGGAATTTTCTGCATATCCGCCAAAGATGCTGAGTTATATACAACGCAGTCCCTGATAAGTGAAGATATAAAAACATTCCTCAAGACCTTTATTTGCACGTATTATAAATATTGATGGACTCGTAAAAAGTCCTTAAAATTATCTATCTGAAAATACAGTTAAAATTTAAAATAAGCCTTGCTCCTA
>JALWJV010000061.1 GCA_026996955.1 Deltaproteobacteria bacterium | reverse complement strand
CGTAGAGGCAGAGGCCGAGGCCGCTTCAGCAGAAACAGCTTCAGCCTGAGCTTAAACAGTCAAGACCTGAACAGAGCGTTTCAAAATCCGGAAAATGTTTTTCCGGTTTTGAAACGCCTCTTGATTGTCAAATTCACCGTATATCCCTATGTCATCGGTCTTTCCGCATAGCATGCCGGAATGGGAACATTCCTCTGCGGATATGCGGCAAGTCTGACAACAGTCATTTAGACTGAACACAATGTCCCCGGAAAAATAAAAAACCACCGTTACCGGCTGGTAATTTTAACATTTAATTTTTAAATAGTTCATTGCCACTGTTATGGATTTTTTTCAGAGTACAGCTGGTGATGCGTAGAATATGGAGGATTCAAGAAAATGGCACAGATTAGCGCTGCTATGGTCAAGGAGTTAAGAGAGCGTACTGACGCTGGCATGATGGATTGTAAAAAGGCACTTGTTGAGTGCGATGGCGATATGGAAAAGGCTGTTGATTTCCTCAGGAAAAAGGGCCTTGCTGTTGCTGCAAAGAGGGCAGGGCGCGAGACATCTGAGGGTACAGTCCAGTGTTATATTCATGCCGGAAGCAAGCTTGGCGTAATGGTTGAGCTTGACTGTGAGACAGACTTTGTGGCCAAAACCGATCAGTTTATTGAATTTGCAAAGGATCTTGCCATGCATATTGCCGCTACCAATCCTATATGCATCAGGCGTGAAGATGCTCCCCAGGATCTCCTTGACAAGGAGAGAGAGATTTACGCCCAGCAGGCAAAGGAGTCTGGCAAGCCTGAAAATATTATTGACAAGATTGTTGAGGGCAGGATTGAGAAGTACCTTAAGGAAAACTGCCTGTTAGAGCAGCCCTTTGTCAAAAATCCCGATGTCACCATACAGGATATGCTGAATGAGCTTGTGGGAAAGATGGGCGAAAATATCACTGTTAAGAGATTTGCCCGCTTCCAGGTGGGGAGCTGATCAGTTTCATGGGTGGCTCAGGCTCAAACATAGTTTACCGCAGGGTACTGCTTAAACTCAGCGGCGAGGCACTTCTGGGAGATGCCCCCTACGGTATCTCCACAGAGGTGATGGACGATCTTGCAGCACAGATCAGAGACGTGCACGCCCTGGGTGTGGAGCTTGGACTTGTTGTTGGCGGCGGTAACATCTTCAGGGGGGTGGCAGGCTCTGCCAAAGGTATGGACAGGGCCTCTGCCGACCAGATGGGCATGCTTGCCACTGTTATGAATGCCCTGGCATTGCAGGATGCCCTTACCCGAAAGGGTGTTGAGGCAAGGGTTCTGTCTGCAATTGAGCTTGGACGCATGGCTGAGCATTTTGTGAGAGGCAGGGCACTTAAGCATCTGGCCGCCGGCAGGGTGGTGATATTTGCCGCAGGCACTGGAAATCCTTTCTTTACCACAGACACTGCTGCTGCCCTTCGTGCACTTGAGATAAATGCCCAGGCACTTTTCAAGGCCACCAAGGTGGATGGCGTTTTTGATAAAGATCCGGCTCAGTATCCGGATGCGCATAAATTTGATGAACTCACCTATCAGGAAGTGCTTGAAAAGGATCTCAGGGTTATGGATGCTGCAGCCATTGCACTTGCAAGGGATGCTGGCCTTCCTGTGGTGGTTTTTAATATGCAGAAGCCTGGTAACATAGAGAAAGTCCTTGCAGGAGAGAAAATAGGTACTACTGTTAGGTAGAAAAGCGGCTGCATAGACCTGTTCAGGCTATTGTTCTGCTGCTTGCCTTGATTCAGTGTCTGGCCTGATTGTATCTTCAGTGTAGTGAATGGTCTTGTTTTGGAGTGACTTATGAAGAATTTCGTATTACGAATCCTTATGACTGTTAATACGCTGAACAGTTACGCCTGATTTTTGTTTTTTAGAAGTTCGTGGAGGTTGAAAATGAGCAATCCGGTTTTGAAAGAAGCTGACCAGAAGATGGATAAGGCCATTGAGGCCTTCAAAAGAGAACTTTCCCATGTAAGGACAGGCAGGGCTACTGCTGCCCTCCTTGATGGAGTTATGGTGGACTACTATGGGACTTCAATGCCTGTTAACCAGGTTGCCTCAATATCTGTGCCTGAGAGCAGGCTTATAACAGTTCAGCCCTGGGATGCAAACATCCTCGGTGAGCTTGAGAAGGCAATCCTCAAGTCGGATCTTGGTCTTACACCGTCAAATGACGGAAAGATCATCCGTGTGAGTGTTCCGCCGCTTACTGAAGAGCGGAGGAAAGAGCTTGTAAAGCGGGTCAAAAAGATGGCTGAGGACAGCAGGGTTGCGGTGCGTAACATCCGCAGGGATGCCATTGAAAAGCTGAAGACCCAGAAGAAGGATAAGGAAATATCAGAGGACGACATGTTCAAGCTGCAGGACGAGGTCCAGAAACTTACTGATAACCACATCAAGGAAATTGAGAAGATACTTGAGGAAAAAGAGAAGGAGATAATGGAGTTTTAAGCTGTTTCCTGTCTGTAGTCCTCCTGTTTGATTTTTTTGTCTCCTTGTCCATGTTCAATCAGGTCTCTAATTGGCCGCATGGCAAGGTATCTCTTTCAAATTTTGGTGCCTGCTAGTGTACGCTCCTCCTGAACTTAAAATAATCCCGAAGCATGTTGCCATTATCATGGATGGCAACGGCAGATGGGCTAAAAAACGCGGCCTTCCCCGTGTCATGGGGCACAGGGAGGGTGTAAAGCGTGTGCGTGAGGTGGTCACTGCAGCCCGCGAGCTTGGTATTGAGGTCCTCACCCTCTACGCATTTTCCCAGGAGAACTGGGCCCGCCCCAAGTCTGAGGTAAGCGCATTGATGGAGCTTCTTCAGACATATCTTGTAAATCAGTTGAATGACATGCTCACCAACCGTATATCATTGCGGGCAATGGGGGATCTTGAAAGGCTCCCTGATGTAGTAAGAAAGACCCTTGATGAAACCATTGAGCGCACAGCAGGCAACAGTGAGATGATACTGAACCTGGCATTGAGCTATTCAGGGCGGTATGAAATCGCCCAGGCGGCACGGCGCATTGCACAGGACTGTCTGGATGGGGTGTTGAGTCCGGACAAGATAAATGAAAAGCTCTTTTCCTCCTATCTGTTTACTGCCGAATACCCTGACCCTGACCTTGTGATCAGGACCAGTGGGGAGCAGCGTCTGAGTAACTTTCTCCTGTTTCAGGCAGCTTATTCCGAACTCTACATAACGCCTGTTCTCTGGCCTGATTTTAACCGTGATGAGTTTGTTAAGGCATTGGTGGATCTGCAGCGCAGGGAGAGGCGTTTCGGCATGACAAGTGAACAGCTCAAACCATGCACCGTCAACGGCTCCTGACCGCTCTGGTAATTGGCCCGCTTCTGCTCTGTGCCATAATATGGGGTGGAAGCAGCCTTTTTAACATCATCATCTGCCTTATGGCAGGGCTCTGTCTCTATGAGTATTACCATGCGGTTTTTCGGAATAGCCGTCTTGTTATGGCTGCGGGCCTTGTGCTTGGAATGCTGCCGGTGCTCTCGGTAATTATCTGGCCCGGAACTGCTGCTGTTCCCCCTGCGGTGTATCTGGTCTTTCTCTTCAGTGTTGCACTGTTTCTCTTTACCTATTCACAATGGGAAAACTGCCTGGAGGCATGGGCGTTGTTTATTTTGGGTGCCCTTTATATCAGTATTTGTGCACTCCATCTTGTCCTGATCCGGGGTTTCTCTGATGGCGTAGCATGGGTGCTGTTCCTGATGGTGGTAATCTTCAGTGGGGATTCAGGTGCATATTATGTTGGGAAGGGGCTTGGAAACCGCAAACTTTGCCCTTCCATAAGCGCGGGCAAGACCGTGGCAGGCTCTGTTGGGGGGCTGGCCCTTAACCTCCTTGCCGGGGTAATCATGTGGTTCATGGTTCTGAGGTATGTGGACCCCAGGTTTATACCCCCCCTGGTACTACTCCTGGGTGCTGTGGGACAGATTGGAGACCTTGCAGAATCGGTAATAAAGCGGGCAAGCGGGGTTAAGGATTCAGGGCTCATACTGCCGGGGCACGGAGGGGTGTTTGACAGGGTGGATGCACTTCTGCTTGCAGCTCCCCTGCTTTACTGGATACTGGTGGTGGCTGGAAAATATCATCTCTTTGGCATTACTGAAAGGCTCTATTATGGCACCTGAAAAAAAGATTCTGTCTGTTCTTGGTTCAACCGGTTCCATTGGTACCAGTGTTATGGATGTGGTTCGGCGCTCTGAAGGCCGGTTTAAGATTGAGGCCCTTGCTGCAGGGCAGAACCTTGAACTGCTCTCTGAGCAGATAAGGGAGTTTTCGCCCCGAGTGGCAGCGGTGATGACAGAGGAGCTTGCTGAATCACTCTCCGAAATGGTGCAGGGTTGTGACGTTGAAATAGTTTGGGGCAAGCAGGGTTATAAGAAGGTTGCTGTTGCCGAGAATGCAAACCTGGTGGTCTCTTCAATGGTAGGTGCCGCTGGCCTCATTCCCACTGTGGCTGCCCTTGAGGCTGGTAAGGATGTGGCACTTGCCAACAAGGAGTCCCTGGTTACTGCAGGTCCCCTGGTGACACGGCTTGCCAGGGAGAAGAATCTTGCCCTCCTTCCAATTGACAGCGAGCACTCTGCCATCTTCCAGTGCCTTCAGGGAAGCCGAAGGGAAGAGATGAGGCGTATTCTGCTTACTGCTTCCGGAGGGCCTTTTAGGGAGCATGATCCGGCTGACCTTGAAGATATCACACCTGAGCAGGCAATAGCCCATCCCAACTGGTCAATGGGCACCAAGATTTCAGTTGATTCAGCTACCTTGATGAACAAGGGGCTTGAGGTCATTGAGGCCATGTGGCTCTTTGACTGCACACCCGATGATATCACAGTGCTTGTGCACCCGCAGTCAATCGTTCACTCAATGGTGGAGTTTTTTGATGGTTCTGTAATAGCCCAGATGGGTATCCCGGATATGAGGGTGCCCATAGCGTATGCGCTCTCCTATCCTGAGCGCATGGAGCTTGAGCTTCCCTCTCTTGATCTATTCTCAACCGGGCCCTTGAGCTTTGAGCCTCCAAAGCTGGATATGTTTCCCTGTCTGAACTATGCATTTCAGGCAGCGCGCAAGGGCGGCACTGCAACAACTGCCCTTAATGCTGCCAATGAGATAGCAGTCGATGCATTTGTGAACAGGCGTATAGGTTTCATGGATATCCCAAGGGTTGTGGGCGGGGTGCTTGAACAATTTCCTGTTGAAGAGATCAACACGCTTGATGATGTGCTCAGGGCAGATGCCCTTGCAAGGGTTCAGGCCGAGGGTGTTGTGTCCGATATACAGGGTAAGTAACGCCAAATTCAGATCTTTTCTGTAAAATGGAGTAATAAATGACCACCTTATGGTCTTTCATCCTTGTTCTCAGTGGCCTCATATTTGTCCACGAGTTAGGTCATTTCCTGGTTGCCCGGGGGCTGGGCATAAGGGTTTTGAAGTTTTCCATAGGTTTTGGCCCAAGGGTGTGGGGCATTATCAAAAATAAAACCGATTACTGCATATCCGCAGTGCCCCTTGGCGGATTTGTCAAGATGCTGGGCGAGGTCCCTGATGAGCCTGTGGATGAGGCAGATATCCCTGTGTCGTTTTCTCACCGTCCTGTCTGGCACAGGGCAGCGGTAGTGATAGCTGGCCCGCTTTTTAACCTGCTTTTTGCATGGCTTGTCTTCGTGCTGATTCTCCTGTTCTATGGTGATCCAGTGATGTTGCCGGAGATCGGCCAGGTACAGCCCGACTCTCCTGCAGCGGCAGCAGGCATAACTGCCGGGGATCGCATCCTCTCGGTTAATGGAGTTGAGGTAAAGTCATGGGATGATGTTTCAGACAGGATAAAGGGCTCTGACGGTCGTCCTGTTACCCTGCTGCTTGACCGAAAGGGGAGGGCTGTTTCTGTTACAGTGGTTCCAAAGCTGAAGACATTAAAAAATGTGTTTGGTGAAGATGTCCAGGTGCCGGTAATCGGGGTTGTTGCCTCAGGAAACCTTGTGGTTGAGAAGGTAAATCCCTTTTCTGCATTGTGGAAGGGCTTTGTCCGCACCTGGGACATGATTGTCCTGACTGTTGAAGGTTTTATAAAGATATTTGAAAATGTGGTGCCTGTTTCCTCCCTTGGAGGCCCAATAATGATTGCCCAGATGGCAGGGCAACAGGCTGAACAGGGGATGCTGAACCTCTTCTTCTTTATGGCAATTCTCAGCATTAACCTTGGAATACTTAATCTGCTTCCAGTGCCCGTTCTGGATGGTGGTCACCTGGTATTTTTCCTGATTGAGGCAATTATAGGCCATCCTCTTTCTGTAAAGCAGATGCAGTTTGCCCAGCAGGTGGGGTTTGCAATTCTTGGCTCACTTATGCTTCTTGTGTTTTATAATGACATAGCCCGGGTATTCGGCCTGCTACCGCCACTTGGTACGCCCTGATAATTCATGCCGGTTCTTGCCATTGAAACAACGGGTACAAGCGGTGCCCTGGCACTTTGGCACAATGGTTCACTCCTTGCCAGGTTGGCTGTTTCAAGCAGAGAGACCCATTCCCGCAGGCTGATTCCCTCCATAAAATGGCTGCTTGAAAGGGCGGAGGTTGATATACAGGAGCTTGAGCATATTGCTGTGAGTCTTGGGCCAGGAAGTTTTACAGGCATACGTATTGGCCTTGCCACTGCCAGGGGATTTTCCCTTGCCCTCTCAGTGCCCCTTGCAGGGGTTCCTACCCTTGATATCCTTGCCGCATCCTTTCCGCCCATGCCCGGGGTTGTGGTGTGCCCGGTTATTGATGCCAGAAACAACCGTTTTTACAGTGCATGTTACATTGCCCAGCCTGGGGTTGATACATGGAAGCGCATAACGCCCTTTACCCAGGGAGATGCTTCTGAACTCTTGGCCCAGGTTTCTGAAGCCGGTGTGCTTGAGCGTGCAGACTCCATTATATTTTCAGGCAGCGCTCTTAAGCAGTGCCGCGAGGATCTATCCCGGGAATTTTCTGCCTTTACTCCGATCTTTGCCCCTGAATGGATGTGGCTTCCGGATGCGGCAACTCTTGCTGCAATATCATTCCGGTACCTGCCAGAAGCAGGTGACAGCTCCACAATCTCTCCAGTTTATGTCAAACTTTCCCAGGCAGAAGAGATGAAACTGGCACGCCAGGGAAAACTCTAAATTACTTGTAACTGTTCAGCGTATTTATTTATTGAAGG
>JALWJV010000060.1 GCA_026996955.1 Deltaproteobacteria bacterium | reverse complement strand
TGGTACAATAAAGATGTGGACATAGCAGAGACCTCCTTTTATTTGATTAGGCTCAAATATTTTGTCTCTGTTTATGTCCACTTTCAAGTCTCTAATTGCACCCAGGTACTCATGTGCCGGATGAACCAATATTAATACACTTGTACATGGCATAAAACATACCAGTTTCTTTCTCATGCTTGGTATTGCCATAACTTTTGTTCCATTTCTCTGGAACCGGACAAGATTCACAAACATTCTGATTACCATTCTCAACTTCATCACACTGATTACAACTACAAGACGTGCACCACTTCTTGCCACCATAACAGGAATGGGCATGGCGGGCTTTATCAGACCAGGTTCTTCCAGGAAGGCAATCATGGTAGCCATTGGAGCGTTAACGGCACTCCTCATAACAGGTGCAATACTTTACAGCACCAACCACAAACGTTTTTTCGTTCGAGAAGACTGGGGTAAGATACTTGCTGGTGACATAGAATCCCAAAAGGGAAAGGGCTCCATAGCCATCAGGATACTATGCATCAAAGCCTATTCACAAGAGATGATGCAACACCCCTTCAGAGGCGCGGGCCTGGGAAAACGCAACATAAAGGAGGCATTTACCAGGGCACGAGAAAAATGTGGCGATGCGCACCCCCATAACGTGTTCCTGAATCTTTTTTGTGAAACCGGCATCCAGGGCATGATCGCCCTTTTATTATTGATTGGAACTCAGGCTTCATTTTTCTGGAAATGTTTTAAGAAAACCGACTCAGAAGATGTCAAAATTGTCATGGCTGCGGCCTTGATTTACATGCTCATGTTCTGGCTTGCCCAGATGGCAACCTATGCCTTTCATCACGATACAGCCACCCTATACTGGCTCTTCATGGCTATACCCACCGGCACGGCGCTGCAGGAGCTGAATCGTGCTGCTCAAGCCAGCGGTAATACTCCTCTGCGAACCTGAATACCTCATCAATATTCTGGGCGTAATTTACCAGTTTCCTGAATCTGGAACTGCCCCTGAGCCCCTTTGAGTACCAGGCCATGTGTTTCCTGGAGAGCCATAGGGCTGTCTTTCGCCCATAAAAATCAACAAGGCCGTTAAGATGTTCCCTGACTATACTGTACTGCTCTGAGAGTGAAGGAACAGAAAGCTCAGTAGCATCCTCAAGGAAAGAGATGACCTGTTTGAAAAGCCAGGGACGCCCAAGTGCACCCCTGCCTATCATGATGCCGTGGGCACCTGTAATGTCAAGACATTCAAAGGCGTCTTGCGGTGTTGTAATGTCTCCATTTGCAATGACCGGGCACTGAACTGTCTGCACCACCGCTGCTATTGCCTCCCAGTCTGCCTGGCCTAAAAACATCTGGGAACGGGTCCTGCCGTGAACCGTTATCATTGCCACCCCTGCCTCTGAAGCTGCCTGTGCCAGTTCCACCACGTTACAACTGTTGGTATCCCAACCAAGCCTCATCTTTACGGTAACAGGACAATTCACGGCATCAATTACACTGCAAATTATTGTGTGGGCAAGATCCGGGGTTTTCATTAGAGCTGCCC
>JALWJV010000059.1 GCA_026996955.1 Deltaproteobacteria bacterium | reverse complement strand
GTGGGCTTTGGAATATCTGAGCCCGGCCAGGTGGAGATGCTTTCAGCCGTGGCTGACGGTGTTATTGTAGGAAGTGCAATAGTTCGTATAATTGAAGAGCATCTGATTGAAAATGAAAATGGTTACAGCGCAGGTCCCGATACGGTAAAGCGTGTCGGCGAGTTTGTGCATGGTCTCAAACAGGCAACCTTGAAGGGGTAGGGCAGAGTCCCTGTCCTGCGGGAGTAACGTGAAAGTTATTGTCTTTTAAAAAGTTCACAGATATATTTTTTGACCGGGATCCTGACGCACGCATAGACCTTTTCAAGGTCTTTCCCGGTCTTTATCGTGTCTTTGAAAGGCGCAGATTTCATGCCTTTTGCCGAACCATCGGTGACATCATTTTTACGTTCATAATCCTGGGTGGGCTTTTTGGTCCGCAGGACCCGGACCGGAACTGCATCCTCTTTCTTGCCTGGGGGGTATGGTGGCCCACCGTTGTGCTGAGCTGGTTCTTTGTCGGGCGCATGTGGTGCGGCTTCTGCCCGTTTCCAGGCCTTGGACGCGTTTTTCAAAAGATGGGCCTCACCTGGCACAGGCCCATTCCAAGAATCCTTACCAAATATGGCACCTACTGGTCAGTAAGTCTCCTTGCCTTTATCATCTGGATTGAAGAATCTACCGGCATGAAGGAGTCACCCCTAGGTACTGCCCTGCTACTGCTGGCAATACTTGGAGGTGCTGCCCTTTGCGCTGTGCTCTTTCCAAAGCAGGCGTGGTGCCGTTATCTCTGCCCAATGGGTCGCCTTACCGGCGTTGCATCAACCCTTTCAATGATAGAGTTCAGGCCTGACCATGACAAGTGCCGTCAGTGCAAGACCTTTGCCTGCAAGCGGGGAAATGAAAATGAACCAGGCTGTCCTGTCTATCTCGGGGCATTCAATGTGAGAAACAACCTTGACTGCCTGGTATGCGGTCACTGTCTGAAGCTCTGCCCGTATGATGCGCCTCAGCTAAACTTCCGAAATCCCTTCAGAGAGCTCATCGTCAACAAGGGCCGTTTCATAACCTGCTCCTATATAATTCCGTTCCTCATGGGCTCTCAGCTTGCAAGGTTCTACGAGGAGGGCACAGGCTCGATTCTATCTGCATGCACGCATTCCTTTGTATGTCACATGGGGCTTTACTCTGTCCTGCTCCTGGTTGGTTTTCTCTATGTTTACGGGGTGAACAGGGTTGGGGCACTGCTCTTTGGCATGACAGAGGATGAGCTTTTTGGAAGGTTCTCTCCAATGGTGCCCATATTTCTTCCCATTGCCTTTGCAGGAGAACTTGCCTACCGCCTCAATTACACCCTTGAGACGGCTCCAGGCTTCTTCCCAGTGGTTGGCAGGCAGTTTGGCATACCTTCCCTGGAAAGCTGGACATTTACAGTGCCTGCATGGGTGTACCCGGCAATAGATCTGCCGGTTATGCTCATTGCTACAGTTGCGGCACTCTATGTGCTTTATATGTTCGTGTACTCGGAATTTGAAGACCTGGTTGCTGCCTGGCGTTATCACCTTATTCAGGGCCTG
>JALWJV010000058.1 GCA_026996955.1 Deltaproteobacteria bacterium | reverse complement strand
ATTTTGTAGCTGCGCTTCGCCAAGAAAAACTACGAAATTCTTCAGAGTCACTCCAAAACAAGACCATTTACCACGCTGAATAGATACGTCTGGATTACCCCTGCTTCAGGCCGGGCAGTTACTGCACTGTCTGAAGGTTAGAGTTTACCCTCCAGATATGCAGCGATTGATTTTGCTGCCTGTTTTGCCTGAAATGCAGCCTTTGCCACTGTCTGGGGACCAAGGACATCATCACCTGCTGCAAAAATCCACGGAACTGAAGTCTGCAAGGTATCAGGATTTACCTTGTATGTCCCCCATTTTTCAAGCTCAATCTCCATACCCTGCTCTGCTGTATGCCCAACACTCTGGCTGATTGCAGGAATAATTGCGTCAGCCTCTATCATAAAGTTGGAACCTTCAATGGGAACAGGCCTGCAGCGTCCGGACATGTCACACTCACCCAGTTCCATCCTGATACACTCAATTTTGGTAAGTTTACCATTCTCACCGTGGATTTCTACCGGGGCTGCAAGAAACTCTATATTTACACCCTCTTCTTCAAGGTGATGAATCTCGGCCTGGGCTGCAGGCATCTCCTTTTTGGTTCGGCGGTAAAGGATAAAGACATCGGTTGAGCCCATACGAAGGGCTGTACGGGCAACATCAATTGCCACGTTTCCTCCGCCAACCACTACAACCCTCTTGCCAATATCAAGTTTTTCACCCAGATTTACCTTCCTGAGATAATCAACTCCGTGCAGCACTCCTTCAAGGTCCTCTCCAGGAATACCAAGCTTGCGGCTCACATGGGCACCAACGCCAAGCAGCACCGCCTCAAAACCTTCATCTTTCAGGTCCTGCAGGCTCTTGTCCTTTCCAATGGTCACCTCAGGGATAATTTCAACGCCGCAGCTTTTAAGTGCGTCAAACTCCGCCTTTATGATATCCCTTGGAAGCCTGTAAGGCGGAATCCCCACAGTGAGCATGCCGCCAAGCACAGGCAGGGAATCAAAGATGGTGCATGAATAGCCGTCATGGGCAAGGTAGTATGCCGCAGCCATTCCGGCAGGACCTGAACCCACAATAGCAACCTTCCGGTTCTTTGGCATTGCGCAGGGAGTCATCAGGTTCTTGTTATTTGCCACCATCCAGTCAACAAGATAACGCTCCAGCATGCCGATAGCCACAGGCTCGCCCTTCTTGCCCCTGATGCATCCGCCTTCGCACTGCATTTCATGCGGGCAGACACGAGAGCAAATTGCAGGCATTGGGCTGGTTTCACGCACAGTCCAGTATGCCTTCTCCACCTCGCCCTCGCGGAGCAGCCTGATAAATTCAGGGATATTGTTACTCAAAGGGCAGCCTTGCACACAACCCGGTTTCTTGCACTGCAGGCATCTTTCAGCCTCTGTGATAGCGGTTTTTTCATCAAAACCGCCGGTTACCTCATCGAAATTTTTGATCCTTACCTCTACAGGCAGCTCCGGAGCCTTCTGCCTGGGAATTGCCATACGTTCCTTTGGCTTCACTTATCCGTCCTCCATTTATATTCAAGTATCAGTAACAATTCAGCC
>JALWJV010000057.1 GCA_026996955.1 Deltaproteobacteria bacterium | reverse complement strand
ACCTTATTAAGATAAATTCGCTGAACAGTTACAAAATTAAAACCCTTTGCGTCCTTGGCGTCCTTCGCGGTTCAGCTTTTGCCTTTTTAGACTTTGAGCCATGAGCTTTCAGCCATTTCCAGGGTAAACCCAGAGGAACAGTCCCTGTCTTTGCAAAAAAATGATTATTTCATTACATTTGGGAAACTATGTTCACCAGCACCACTTGTCAATACATTTTTTTGAGCGTATGATTGTATAGTAACAGTTATAGCATCTGAATGAAACAAAAAAATGAAACAGACCCCTGCATCATCAACATCTGTCTGACTCACGGCATCTGCGGCAAAACTTACGGCCCTGAAATTCAGACACAACACAGACCTTGAGGGAGGAACAGTGTCATGGCAAGAAAAATAGTGGTAATAGGCGGCGTAGCGTGTGGTCCAAAGGCTGCGGCAAGGGCCAAAAGGCTGGACCCGACAGCTGAAATAACCATTATCGAAAAGGGAAACGATGTCTCCTACGGGGCATGTGGCCTGCCATTTTACCTGGAAGGCGAAGTCAAGGATATTTCCGAACTTACAGCAACGCCGGTTGGCATCCCCAGGAGTCCCGCCTTTTTCAAGGCTGTAAAGGGCGTTGATGTCAAGGTGAAAACAGAGGCGGTTTCAATAAACAGGGACCGCAAAACTGTAACGGTAAAATACCTTGATGCCGGCGGCGTTGAGGAGCTTCCCTATGACAAACTTGTAATTGCAACAGGAAGCACCCCTGTTCGTCCTCCGATTCCGGGAATTGATCTTGAAGGCATTCACTGCCTAAAGACCCTGGAAGACGGAAGCACAATAAAATCTGCCATGGAGGGGGCGCAGGGCAAAAAGGCAGTAATCATAGGTGGCGGTCTCATCGGTCTGGAGTGTATTGAACCCCTGATAAAAGCAGGTTTTGAAGTGCATGTTGTGGAAAAACTTCCCTTTGTGCTCCCTGCCCTGCTTGACCAGGAGATGGCTGCCCCTCTCATGGGACACCTCAAATCAAAGGGAGTAATACTGCACTGCAATGATGGTGTGGAGGCATTTGAAGATGACGGTAACGGAAGGATTGCCAGGGTCAGGACAGAACAGACAGCCATTGATGCAGACCTTGTGATACTTGCAATAGGCTTCAGGCCGGTTACTGATCTTGCAGAGGCTGCGGGCATTGAGACAGGCAGAATGGGCATAAAGGTTGATGCCCACATGCGCACGTCTGATCCGGATATTTACGCAGGCGGTGACTGTGTTCAGTCCTGGAATATTGTTACAGGTGCTCCCATGTATGCACCAATGGGCTCAACTGCCAACAAGCACGGCAGGGTGATTGCCAATAATGTCTGCGGCTGGAACAGCACCTTTTCCGGTGTGTGCGGAACAGGGGTGTGCAGGGTGATGGGCTTTAACATAGCCCGCACAGGTCTTACAGAAAGGGATGCACGGGCTGCAGGATTTGACGTAATAACGGCCCTTACTCCCGGCCCTGACCGCCCGCACTTCATGGCTGATTCAAAACCCATCCACATGAAACTTGTTGCCGAGGCGTACACTGGCCGCCTGCTGGGGCTCCAGGTGCTGGGACCAGGCGAGGTGCTCTCAAGGGTTGATACAATGGCAGCCCTTTTGAAAATGGACGGAACCATTGATGACCTTGCGGACACCGACATGGCATATGCGCCACCATTTTCACCTGCCCTTGATAACCTGATTACAGCATCCCACGTTGTTCAGAACAAGAGGGATGGCCTTGTCCGTTCCTACACACCAGAAGAGTTAAAGAAGAAACTGGATGATAATGAAGACATTATCCTGCTTGATGTACGCACCCCGCCGGAAGTTGAACAGATGAGCCTGCCATACGACCAGGTACGATACATACCCCTTGGAAAGGTCAGGGAAAAGGCATCTGAACTTCCAAAGGACAAGGAAATAGTCTGCCTATGCAAGATATCCCTTAGGGGCTATGAAGCCGCTAAGATGCTTGAAGGGGCAGGATTTGACAGGAACAACATCCGTGTACTTGACGGGGGCATTGTGGCATGGCCATATGAAAAGGTTGTGAAGGCGTAAAACCAGATTCTTTCCCTGCACCGTTTCCGTTCCATTTTACGAAAACGGTGCAGGGAAAGCTTGACCACGTCAAAATCGCAAATTTCTAAAACAGCATTCAACAATCTTACAATAGCCCCAAGAATACCACATTCCCCAAACACCGCTCTTATCCCGCCACATCTTGCAAAATTGTAAAATTTCTGTATTGTAGGTTTTCTTTATCGTAAAACCATGCCGGCACAGGCATTGTTTTTTCTCAACACACCAGAACATAAACAGATACCTTGTTTGAGCCGCTAAAAAAGGCTTCAAAACCAGCAGCGGCTATAATCAGGATATACCAATATCATGAATCAGACAGATTCGATTATAAAAAACAGAATGCCTGAAACGCCTCCTGGCAGTCATATATCCGAAGCCCCTCCGTCCAACGATATTGAGGTGCTGAACTGTCTTTATCAGGTCACACGTGCACTTTCTGCCACCCTGGATCTTAAGGCTGCGCTAAAGGAGGTCATGGATATCCTGGCCCACACTATGGGCATGAAGCGGGGCACTGTAACCATACTCAAGCCATACTCCACTGAGCTTCAGATTGAAGTGGCCCACGGCCTCACCGCTGAGGCAAGAAAACGGGGAAGATACCGCCTTGGTGAAGGCATTACCGGCAGAGTCGTCTCCACGGGCGAGCCTCTGGTAGTGCCTAAAATCGCTGAAGACCCGCGGTTTCTCAACAAAACCCGCACCAGGAGCGGGACAAAAAACAGCGAGACCGGCTTTATCTGCGTGCCAATCAAGGATGGCAGCCGCACCATAGGGGCATTGAGTGTTGACAAGCTCTTCAGCGGAAAGGGAGCCCTGGAAGATGACCTCCAGCTTCTCACTGTGATAAGCAGCCTAATTTCCCAGTCAGTGGTGCGGCTCCAGGCAGCCCATGCAGAAAGGGAGGCGCTCCTTGCAGAAAACCGCAAACTTAAACGGGCGCTTTCTGAAAAATATGAAATCAAAAACATCATAGGAAAGTCAGGGAGAATGCAGGAGGTGTTTGACCTGGTTCTCCGCGTGGCTGAGAGCAATGCCACAGTGCTCCTGAGAGGTGAAAGCGGAACAGGCAAGTCACTGATAGCAAAGGCAATCCACTTTAACTGCAGCCGCCGCAAAGGTCCCTTTGTAATAGTCAACTGTTCTGCGATTCCAGAATCCCTTATAGAAAGTGAACTCTTCGGACATGAACGGGGGGCATTTACAGGAGCGGTTGCAAGAAAAAGCGGCAAATTCGAACAGGCAAAGGGCGGCACCATCTTTCTTGACGAAATTGGAGAGCTTCCCCATCATGTACAGGTAAAGCTACTTAATGTGATACAGGACAAGGAGTTCCAGCCCCTGGGAAGCTCACGCACCATAAAGGCAGATGTTCGAATCATTGCAGCCACCAACCGAAACCTTGAGGAGGCAATGGAATCCGGCCACTTCAGGGAGGACCTTTACTATCGCCTGAATGTATTCCCTGTCTATCTTCCCCCGCTAAGGGACAGGCGAACTGACATCCCCCTTCTGGCCGAACACTTTATGAAAAAATTTGCCAGGGACAACAACAAGAACATTGTCCGCATATCCCAGCCTGCCATTGATGCCCTGCTTCAGTTCCAGTGGCCAGGCAATGTCAGAGAGCTTCAAAACTGCATGGAAAGGGCTGTTCTTATATGTGATGAGGAGGTCTTAAGGATTCATCACCTTCCGCCATCCCTGCAGTTTCATGATATGTCCGACCAGGAGGTGGGGAATGCCAAAAAATCCCTTACGGATATGGTTGCACATTTTGAAAAAGAGCTTATTGTGGAAGCCCTTTCAGAAACAGGTGGAAACCAGACCAAGGCTGCAAAACAGCTTGATACAAGCCTGAGAATTATAAATTACAAGATAAAAAAATACGGGATAGACGCTACCAGTTTCAAAAAGAAGGTTTAAGCACCGCTGCACACAGCCGTGTCACTGCATTCGCCTGCCAGAAATCTGCCATGAACTTCTTTTAACCAAACTTGCATGTTATTCCCCTTCACGGATAACGTATTGACACACAAAATGCCACGGCTCATGGCACTGGCTCAATGCCTGTTTTTTTGTGCGCTGTACATGCTGAAACTGCATAATCACATATGAAGAGTACTGAACCGGGAAAACCCAGACATCGCCGTAACAATCACAGGGGCAGGAAAAAAAGAACGCCTTTTTTCATGAAGGAGGAAAGGAATCCGTGGCCCGCAGTCCAGAAACCGCTGTTTGATTCCCTTGAGGAGGACAACTACATAATCCTTCGCCCGGACCACAACATAAGCCGCAAGAACATCGACAGGGAGGCGCTGAAGGTGCTTTACAGGCTGAAGGATGCGGGTTTTATAGCATATCTGGTGGGTGGCAGTGTTCGGGATATGCTGCTTGAAAAGCGGCCAAAAGACTTTGACATAGGCACAAATGCCAGGCCGGAACAGATAAGAAAGCTGTTCAAGCACAGCCGCATAATTGGCAAGCGTTTCAGGCTGGTTCACGTCTATTTTCGTGGAGGCAAGATAATTGAAGTTTCCACCTTCAGAAAGCAGACCGACTGTGACGACAGGGAGGCTGCCCGTGAGGAGCTTTCAAATGATGACCTTTTCGGCACCCCCCGGGAGGACGCATCAAGGCGTGACCTCACTATTAACGGCCTGTTCTACAACATAGCCAACTTCAGCATCATAGACTATGTAGGCGGCATGTCCGACCTGCGTAACAGGATTGTAAGGGCAATAGGTGACCCTGAGAGACGATTCCTCCGTGACCCGGTACGAATGATGCGTGCAGTGCGCCATGCTGCCAGGACAGACTTTGAAATTGAGCCCCTTACCTGGAAGGCCATTAACGAAAATGCCGACAAGATAAGGCTCTGTGCCATTCCCCGGGTGCGAGATGAATGGCTCAAGGACCTATCTTCCGGCTCAAGTGCAAAATGGGTAGCCCTCATGCTTGAAAGCGGGCTGTTTGAAGGGGTGTTCCCGGGTTTTGCCAGCGTACTGAATAAAGATCACGACAACAGCACTGCTGAAATGATAGTAAGGATGCTGGAACAGCTTGACATACTGGTGTCCCGCAACAAAAATGTAAGTGAAGCGCTGCAACTGTCATTTCTGGCATACCCGGTTCTTCACGCCATGCCGGAATGGCATGATTTGAAGGGAAGAAAAATTCGCTGGCCTACCTATGAAGTACGCTGCATGCTTCGGGACATCTTTGCGCCCTATGACTTCCGCAATGTTGTAACTGACCAGACAGCCCAGATCATAGCAACCCAGTGGCCCATTGCCGTATGCATCAAAAACTCAACCTGGCCAAAGAGGGTATGGTCCAAACAGATTTTTCCTGAGGCAGTCACCCTGTACAATGCGGTGCGCCGGGTTTTAGGTGAGCCTGAAATTGGAGATGCATCCCAGTACATATCAGGGAGCAGAAAAAAAGCCGATTGCAGTGGACGCAGAAACAAGAGGGGATGGAAAAGACGCCCTTCTCATGGAAAACACAAAGGCAGAAACAACGCAAAGAAGAGGTAAAATATGAAATTACGCCAGAATGCCAAGGAGCTGGTCCTTATTGAGACTGCGGGACTTGGATTCATACTTGGGGAAATCCGCTACAACAGGCAGACAGAAACCGTGCTGTTTGCCCTGGAAAAGGCTGCCTTTTTTGATCTGTACTTCCCCTGTGCAGTTATCTACGATCAGAAAACCGGGCCATCTGTACGCCCCCATGTTCTCACAACAATGACCACGTCATCCATCAGGGTGCAGAGAAGCCGTATCTCCTGTTTTGTGCTTGAGAGCGACCTTAATCCCGCCCTGATAAGACAGTATAATGACCTGCTTGAAAGTGTAATGCTGCAGCAGGAACTGGCATCTCCTTCAAACCATGACAAGGACCCGGGGCCTGATCGTCCATCTCCGTCAGGCGGAACCAGGGTTGTATCCATAAAAAACGGCAAGGAGAAAAAATAGACTGGGCGTGATCGCTTTTCCCAAAATAGACCCTGTAATCTTCCAGGTTGGCCCCCTTGCCGTCAGGTGGTACGGAGTCATGTACCTCCTGGGCTTTGCAGCATCATACTTACTGGTCAAAAAACAGATAAGGGAATATGCAGAAAGCCCTTCATTTGCCCTGCCTGAAAAAAAAGAAAACTTCATACTCTCGCAATACCAGCACCTTGAGGGGCTTGCCTTTTATCTGGTAATCGGAGTTGTGCTTGGAGGAAGGGTTGGATACGTACTGTTTTACAACCTCTCATATTTTGTCCAGCACCCCTCTGAAATACTGGCAACGTGGCACGGGGGCATGTCATTTCATGGAGGTGTTATCGGGGCGCTTGTGGCAGGGTTTATATACTGCCGCAAATTCGGGCAGGATTTCCTCCTCTGGGCAGACAGGTTCATTGTCACTGCCCCTATTGGCCTTGGTCTTGGAAGGCTGGGCAACTTTATCAACGGAGAACTTTTCGGAAGACCTGCCGATGTCCCCTGGGCAATGATATTTCCAGCAGGTGGACCAGTTCCAAGACACCCATCTCAACTCTACGAGGCCCTTCTTGAGGGTGTTCTTCTCTTTTCCATACTCTGGCCCCTTCGAAACAAAACATGGCCTGCAGGCAGAAAAACCGCCCTGTTTCTTATTGGCTATTCCGCATGCAGGGTGATAGTTGAGTTTTTCAGAGAGCCTGACCCACAACTGGGCTTTGTGTTTGCAGGCTGGCTTACCATGGGGCAGATTCTCAGTCTCTGCTTTGCCTTGGCAGGAGTTATGCTATGGATAATTACAGGAATTTCAGGAACCAAAGTCTCAATTTAAATAGGCAATAAATACCATATCAACCTCAAGTCTATTCTTTATCTCCCACCTCTCGTTGACCGCCAACTCATTTTTAAAAAAATTAAACTGTTTAGTTGTCATTGCCGATTATATTTACAGATGATGGAGGTGCCTGCAAAACTAATAAACTTATCGTATCTATTCAGCGCAAGAAATTGCCTTGTTTTCGAGTGATTATGAATAATTTCGTGGTTTTGCTTGACGAAGCAAAGCAAAAAAAAGCGTCTGTCTCAACGAGGGACGAGTGCGTTTCTCGATTATTGCGTAACGAGCCTTAGAAAAACAAGAAATTATTCACCGAAACAGAAAAACGAGACCATTTACTAACCTTCTGGACAGTTACAACTGATCTATTAGGAAACTCTTAGGTC
>JALWJV010000056.1 GCA_026996955.1 Deltaproteobacteria bacterium | reverse complement strand
ACCCCAATGATTGTTAATGTTGGCAAAGGTAGAACCCGACTGAAATGGCCTTCCCTTGGATATTATTAATATGTTTTTAACCTTTCGCTGGGCCGCAATAGCTGCAGAAAGACCGGCTGCCCCCGAGCCTATGATTACGAGATCAGTATTGATTTTCTCAATATGGTGCATTCATGTAATAGCCTACTAATCGTTCTGTTTACACTTCTCAATTAACACAATATCATTATCAACCATTTCACGAACCAGCTCTCTGAAAGATATCCTTGGCCGCCATTTTAGTTTTGATTCAGCCTTTGACGGGTTACCAACCAGTTCTGCATTCTCTTTCCTGAAAAATCTGGAAGAGGAAACCACGTAATTCCTGTAGTCAAGGCCGGCATGGCCAAATGCCTCCTCACAAAAATCCCTTACAGAGTGCAGTTTGCCGGTACATATTATATAATCATCAGGTAAAGGTTGCTGGAGCATCTGCCACACAGCGTGCATATACTCCCGGGCATGCCCCCAGTCCCGCCTGGCATCAAGGTTGCCAAGCTCAAGTTTTTTAGCAAGACCTGATTTTATTTTGGCGACATGGGAAGATATTTTCCTTGTCACAAATTCAAATCCCCGCCTTGGAGATTCATGGTTATACAGTATTCCTGAACATGCAAATATTCCGTAGTTGTCCCTGTAATTCCTTGTAAGGTGAAATCCTGCCACCTTGGAAATGCCGTAGGCAGAGCGGGGCATGAAATGGGTATTTTCAGTCTGTGGAACTTCATCGGGACTGCCGAACATCTCACTTGTGCCGGCAAAATAGAATCTGCACTCAGGCGCCAGGTCTCTGCATGCCGCAAGCATATGGTGTGTTCCGTTTATATTGGTGTTAAGGGTGGAGAATTCATCGTCAAATGAGTAGTTGACATAACTCTGGGCTGCAAGATGATATACCTCATCAGGTTTTGATTGTCTTATTGCCTTGTATATTGAGGGAAAGCTTTCAAGGGAGCCGGCGATGAGTTCAATGTCGTCCAGTATGTGGGCTATCCTGCTCATTCGGTGGGTGGTGTCTTCAAAAGTAACACGGCGCACCAGCCCGAATACCCTGTAACCTTTTTCAAGCAGAAGCTCTGCCAAGTAACTTCCGTCCTGGCCCGTTATGCCTGTTATTAGAGCGGTGCGTTGTTTCATAGCAATAATAACTCCGCAGCATAAACGTTTTTTGATATTCTCCTGAAGTTATACATATCGCGAAATTATACAGATCTATTTTGCGGGCATGCTGGAAATCCGACAATCGCTCACATTAGGATATATGCAGCTAATCTGCTTTTGGGCAGCGAAAATCAATGTTCTTTATGTTTTACCGTTGATCGCCAGCCATTGGCGCGCTTTTTGTGCGCATTGCATGGATTCTTTTAGGAGTCTCTTATATCGTTCAGGAGAATGCTGGCCGGTTTTGCGTTCAGGCCCATGCCACCTGACGGAATAGAGTATTCGGGGCAGATGCTGGAATCGGCAGCCTGTCATGGCAAAGCGCAGATAATGATCGTAGTCGTTTGCGCCGGTGATGGATTCGTCCATTAGTCCAGCGATGTCGTGCAGTTTGGTTCGATAGAGTTTACTAACACCCAGGTGGTACCACTGGGCGAAACATCTATGGAAATCATAGTCCGGCATCCTCATCTGTCGTATGATACGGCCTGTATCGTCTAAAAGGTTCATGTCCGAATAGACAAAATCGACGGGGGTCGTCTCCAGCACAGTGACCATTTCCTCAATCATATGCGTATGGGGCAGGTCGTCTCCAACAATGTATGTGCAATATTTGCCCCTTGCACGTTTGAGCCCTTCATTTATGGTCCTGGTGGGGCCAATATCATTTTGGAATGTTGTTATCTCTAACTGTCTATCTTGGGGATAGACCAGGACAGGTTCCCGGATTATTGTGCCGTTTCTGTCCATACGGGCAACTGGCGTCATTGTGGTTGAAACGATTTTCCCCGGTAGATTCTCAAGGTATTTTTTGGTCGAGTCAGTGGAGCCACCATCGATGATAATGATCTCCAGGTTAGGGTATGTCTGAAAAAGACAGTGGTCCACGCATGCCGGCAGGTACTGTCCCTGGTTGAAGGTGGGAATGACAATGGTTACAAGCGGAGTTGATCTGGACATGCGCTGGAATTACGGCAGTAGATGACTTTTTTCCGGATAGAAAAAGCAGATTGGTTCCCTAAACCTGACCAGAAGTTCATGAGTCATAGCCGGGTCCATACGTTTGGAAAAGTCCTCTCTCCAGTATAGGCGGCGTGAGGGTGTGCTGGGCGGGATAAAGCCCTCTGGCCGCTCACCAAGCAGGCCTTCCAGGCTCTCCATTGTCCCCTGGAAATCCAGATAAAAATCTTCAAAACGCAGAACATCCAATTTTGCAATATATCGTAGCCACCTGAGGTGAAGGGGAATATAGCTGCTGATTATCTGCCATTCCGGTCTTACAGGCGTAAGCCTGTAGTTGGGACGATCCGATTCAGGGGCAATCATTCTGGCCCACTTATAATAGGTGTCTGGGAAAAAGCTAATCAGAAAGAGATGAGGGATATATCGGTACTGTGGATAGTGTAGCGGCCTCATAAAATGGGTTTTTATAATATATCCCCTGCCAGACTTTGGGCCATAAAACACGTGTTCATCGTCTCGCCGCATTCCGTTGGGGAATGGATAGACAGAGGCGTAATCGAGATCTAATGTCCTTCGGAGATTTTCTATAAGATAGTCAGTGCCGCTACGGGGTTGGCTCTCCAAGATCATGCGGATATTTTTCCCCTCTTCTGTAAAGAGAGAGATGGTGGGCAATTCCGCCAAGGGTGATTTAGACAAGGTTTCTTGAACCTGTCTGACATGGAGGGGTGCTGTAGTAATCAGGATGGCTTCAGCCTTACCTTGATGAGCCTGGTTTAGTGACCTGGTATCAATGAAGCCGGCAAAATATTCTTCAATACAGTTGCTGACTACCTGGCCGGTGTGACCGCTACCAAAGAGTAAGACCCTTGAATACCCCTTGCCCTTTATAAAGGATCGGATTTTATGGCACAATTCAGGAGGGACCTGGTTCTGGAGTGAGATCTCCTGGTAAGATGTCACTGGCAGGTTTATGGACAGAAAATGTTGGGGAGCCATATCACATAATATTCACTGCGCTAAACAGCAGGGTCTGCTTTACGGTTTTATCCCTGTTAACAACAGGTTTCTCACCTGTTTGGTGAAGAAATCAAATCGGTTTTCACCTGTCATAATCTCTCCAAAATGGCTGGAAAAATATCTTGCCAGCATCTCTTCTGATGAAAAAAGAAAAAGATTCTGGCCATCCCGATAGTCTCCAGGCAGGTTTACCTTGATAACATTTTTCCTTACGTGTTCTGCCCCTTGCAGTATCCAGTTATCAGGATGATTTGTGGACAGCAGTATCCTGCCCCCTTTTTTCAGTACCCGGGCGTATTCATCAATGGTTTTTTTAACGGCCTCTTCTCCCTGCACATAATGAATGACATTCATGGATAACAGAAAGTCAAAGGAACCGTCTTCATAGGGAAGATTTTCATTTTCGCCTATCTTTACATGGATATCAAACCCGTATGCCTTTATGGTCCTACGGGCATGTTCCACAATCTCCTGGTTTATTTCACAGGCTTCAACCTCCCAGCCCATCATGGCAAATGTTACACTGTTAAAACCCGACCCACAGCCTACATCGAGCATCTTTCTGCCATTACCCTCTTGAAGCCCTCTGTCGAGGTAGCCTCCCCTTAATAGGTGCACCAGGTATTGCATTCCAGGGGCCGAGATCCTGTTGCTGTTTTGGGCATGACGAGTGGCGCGGTAATATTCGTTGTGCCTATGCTCAAAATCCTCTGACATGTTTACCATAGAGTCCGTCCTTGCCCGCTATTTAAAATTTTCTGCAGCACCTGTTACACGCCGGGAAGTTTCCATGTTTTAATATGTACTGGCGGAACTGCTGTGCCCTGTTACCATTCCAGATATCCTGGAATCTCTCCTCAAAGATGTTGCCGATGGAATCTGAACAGCAGCGTCCGTTAAATACCACGTCTCCGTTAAAAAGGACCTGGCAATGGCTCCAGGGGACATGGCACGTGATCTCAGGGTGCATGAAATTATCGGTGCGGAACCACTGATAGAGTTCCTTTCCCGTTAGTTCGCACGGGAAAAAGTAGTAATGAAATTTGTCCTGGGGGTATCTTTGTTTGAGCTCCGATATCTCCTCTTGGAGTTTCCCCACATCAACTGCCTCCCTTGCGCTGTCTGAGAGGCTGCTTTCAGTTATGGGTGCAAGACTGAAATTAAGGGCGTTCATCTGTTCTGCCTCCCTGCGCGTTATGAAACGTAGGAAACTGAACGAAACGTAGATTTCAGGCAGGATACCCTCCTGCTCCAGGTGTTCCATGAACGATAAGATATGATTGAAATTGTGTCCGGATATGGCCATTGATATCCCTAAAACCGGGTGATCAGAGCATAGTTTCCTTTTTATTTTTATTACCTTTCGCAATCCCTCAATAACCCGGTTGAAAGTCCCAGATATACCACGGATCTTGTCATGAATTTCAGGTGGCCCGTCCAGGGAGACCCTTAGTACATCAGTTCCTGTTTCAACTGCCTGCCTGGCGTATTTTGAAAGAAGCACTCCATTGGTCTGTAAGTTAAAGATAAGACCTTTGGATTTGACATATGATCCAAAGGTAAATAGGTCTTTACGCATCAAGGGCTCAAGGAAGGTTGGACGTATTATGCACCTGAAAGGCGCGACCTCATCTACAAGCCTGTAGAGGATATCCAGTGGGATCTCTTCAATAGCCTTTTTATCCCCAGTGCCCCGGAGATAGAAGAAATTTTTCTGATTTTTTGAGCGCTTTTGGCTGCCCACATCACAGTGGGCACAACGGAGGAAACAGGTGTTATTGACGGCAAGAGAGATGGTATGCGGCATAGGGGCAACGGTTCCGCGTAGTTTGTATCCTTGCGCCCGTTTTTCAAACTCAAGCTGTCTGTTATAATACGCCTTTGAACTTTCCTTTATAAATTGGCGGGTGGGCATATGTGATGACCTTAAGGTTTATTGATATTATTTGCTACGAGACCTCATTGAGTATGGTCTGCTTCATCTTAAACAGAGATTGTTCTTTATTTCTTATAGAGATATTTCGGCTTCTATGCCCGGAGCACCTGCGGACTGCCCTGACAAGATAGTCTTCCATACGGGCGATTTCAGAGTAAAAATTATCAGGTAAGTGATAATCTTGCTGCCACTTAATGGTGCATTTACTGCAAAGACTCCCATTTTTCTCAATTTCAGTGTAGTGGTGATCCAGAATGGCCTTGCGAAATCTTAACATCCTGTCATGGTTCCATATCTCCATGAATCCTTGCCGGGCCAGGTCTCCTATGACATAACGGTTATCGAAGTCATAGTTGCATCCCACGGCACTTCCGTCGCTATTTATGGAGAGCAGGTCCCACGGGGTGTTACAGCATGGATATTTCGCTGGGGGTTGGCTGTTGAGTTCCCGGTATGCCAAATTGGCCTCTTCTATAGTACCCATATGGTTGAAAAGGGTGCCGGTTACTATGTGATGGAAGGGGAACCTGGAGAAAAATTTTTGAAATTCTTCTAACTCCTTTCTGTTCTTTTCCTGTTCGATTATGCCCAGGATTACAGCAAGATGATATCCTTTTTTTTCGTAGCGGGCCTCAAAGAGATTAAAAAGGTTTTCAATAACCCGGCGGAATTTCCCGCCTTTTCTGATTTTTTCGTATGTTTCAGCCCGTGCCCCATCAATAGAGATGTGAAGGTAGTCAAGTCCTGAGTCCACAAGTTTAGCCGAATTTTCACGGGTCAGGAGAGATGCATTGGTATTCATCAGGGTGAAAAATCCCTTCTGGGCCGCATAATTTATTATTTCAAAGATGTTTTTGTGGAGGAGAGGTTCTCCAACTCCTGTGAACTGGATCTTTGTATGAAGTCTGAGATGATCAATTTCATCTATCCTGCGTTTATACAGTGATACATCCAGGTATGATGGTTTGCGGCTTAAGGCGCCATTATGCACACAGTGTATGCATTTATAATTACATACATTGGTAGGCTCTATATAAATTTTTCTAGGAGGAAAATTACAGTAAATCTCCTTGCTTAAGGTGGTCTTGATATATTTGAGGCGATCCTTTTGGATATTTAGTTCAAACTCCACCATGTCTTCGAATTTCATAATCTTCTCCCACAGTATGAAAGGTCAGGGGGTATGAGAGATAACAAATTCAAGGGTGGCTTCAACCTCGTTGGCCCTGTTAAAGGCCTCTTCCCTGTCTCTTCCTGATGTAACCACATACCCTGCCCTGGAGAGGCTGTTGGGGAGGTGGCCTACCATCTCACCGGGCCTTTTTACTATCCCAAAGTCAAGGATGCCGGGAAGTTGTTTGGCCTTGTTGATGTTTCTTATCTTAACCAGGCGTCCCCTTGGCGGGTTGAAAAAACGGTAACATGCCCCTTTAAGAAAAAACGGGGTCATGGCCGGTTGCTCTCCGCTTAATATCCTTGCCAGAAGGGCGGGCATGTTCAGGCCGGTGGTGGCCTCAACAATAGTGGAGAAGATATGGCCACCGCCGCCTCTACCTCCTATTTCAACAAGATAGGGCTTTCCTTCATTACTTACAATAACCTCCGTGTGGGTGGCAGAATGCGTAAGCCCCAGCGCGTAAACAGCATGATGAACAAGCCTTCGGACCTTTGCCATGGTCTGTTCATCAAGATATGCCTGGTAATTAAGGCTTGTTGCCACCCTGGTCTTAAGTGGTGGTTTGAATTTGTCCGAAGTTGCGAGAATTTCATGTTTCCCCTGGCATACCAGGCCCTCGATCGTAAGCTCAGTGCCTTCAATGAACTCTTCCAGTATGATTTTTCCGTTTCGGGCAAATGGCCGGGCGAATTCATAGGCTGATTTAAGTTCTTCCAGGGCAGTTACTATCATAATTCCACGACCGGATCCCCCACTGTCAGCGGGCTTTATTATTGCAGGAAAGCCTATTTCCCGGATGGCTTCCAGGGCGCCGTCAAAGTTGGTGAAAACTGAAAATCCGGGTTGGGAAAGTCCTGCAGTGCGCCATACATTCCTCATACATTCCTTGTCAACAATAGCCTCTACACATTCAGGACCGTTGCCAGGGAGCCCAAGTTTGTCTATTACATAGGCGTGGCTGCGCATGCCAAATTCGTTTAGTGGCATTACGCAATCCACCGCCCTTTTTGCCGCTATGCTTAAAACCCCTTTACTGTCACTGATATCAACC
>JALWJV010000055.1 GCA_026996955.1 Deltaproteobacteria bacterium | reverse complement strand
TGAGCTTGAGCAGGAGGGTCAGAAGAAGCCTGAAAAACCTGCAGCAGAAATGCCGCAGGACATTGGGGTCGTTAAGGAGCTTCCGCCCTTTGTTGTGAATCTTGCTGATCCACAGGCAAGACATTTTTTGAAGGCCAGTATCAGTCTTGAGCTAAAGGATGAGGAGGCAGCTGAACTGGTTGAAAAACTCATGCCCAGAATTAGAAACGACGTACTTTTGCTGTTTAGCAGCCAAACCATGGAAGATATCATCTCTCAGGAGGGTAAGGTGCGTCTAAGGGACGAGATAATTGCCCGCATATCCCACATATTGGGTCCAGGGCGGCTTAAGAATGTCTATTTTACCCAGTTTGTTGTGCAGTAGAAACCGTGTTTTCGATGGAAGCAGAGTTCAGGAACAGATTGCCTCTCCGGGTATTGGATGGGTTGTTCATTAGTGGATTGATATGGCACAGGTTCTAAGTCAGGATGAAATCGATGCGTTGCTTGGCGGGCTTGATGAGGTAGAAGAAGCCGAATCGTCCCGTTCCGGGGATGAAGAAGCCCCGCAGGACACCAGCGTTATCCCCTACGACTTTGTCAATGCGGCAAGGATGACAAAGGTCAAGTTTCCTGCCTTTGCCGCTATAAATGATTACTTCAACAGGGGGCTGCGCTCAACGTTTTCGTCCATACTCAGGGTCATGGTGGACAGTGCCATTGTGCCCATAGAGATAATAACATTCAAGGAGTTTCTTAAAAGGGTACCGGTTCCAAGCAGCCTGCACATAATCAAGATGGAGCCCCTGAGGGGGCACATCATGATGGTCATTGATCCCCAGCTTGTCTTCTCAATTGTTGAGATATTCATGGGCTCAATAACACTTGGCAAGACACGGGTAGAGGGCAGGGAGTTTACTTCCATAGAGCAGAGAATGATACACAGGGTGGTAAATTCCATTCTGAAAGACCTGGAAAAGGCCTGGCAGGGCATATATCCCGTTTCAATGCAGTATGTAAGGAGCGAGATTAACCCGCAGTTTGCCAAAATAGTCCAGGATGATGACGCTGTGATAGTGTCAAAATTTCAGATGGACATAGAGGAGATGAGCGGTGTGATTCACATCACCATCCCCTTAAGCGTTATTCAGCCAATAAAAAAGAACCTGCAAAGCTCCTTCCAGGCTGAAGATGTGGAAGATCCCGCGTGGAAGCAGATGGTGCTTCAGAATCTCAGAGTGACCCCCCTTGAGATGGTGGTGCCTCTGGGGAAATCCGTTATCACCGGGGCAGAGCTGCTTGATCTGGAGGTTGGGGACATTATTCAGCTTGATACCAGGATAGACGATCTGCTTCCCGGAATGTTTGACGGGCAGGTGAAATTTGAAGGCTATCCCGGTCTCTGCAAGGGACAGAGGGCATTCAAGATTGAGCGTGTGATTACCAATCCGGATGAACTTTAACCTGAGGCAAAGAACTTTGGTCAGTGCATTTTACGGTTCATCCGGCACATGAGTACCTGGGTGCAATTAGAGACTTGAAAGTGGACATAAACAGAGACAAAATATTTGAGCCTAATCAAATAAAAGGAGGTCTCTGCTATGTCCACATCTTTATTGTAC
>JALWJV010000054.1:530-7455 GCA_026996955.1 Deltaproteobacteria bacterium | reverse complement strand
GATATTGATATGCCTGATATGAACGGCTGGGAGTTGCTTCAACTGATCAGGAATTCAGATGACCCACAGGTCCGCGATATTCCCTTTGTAGCAGCATCAGCTTTTTATTCACCCCAGGAGGCAAAGTCGCTGGGAAATGCACTTGGTGCAACGGCTACCATTTCCATTCCATACAAGGTAGGACCTTTTATAAACCAGATTAAACAGTGTCTTGCCGGCCAGGTTACATCTGAAAGAGGTACAGTGCTTTTTGATCTATCCAATGAAAACTTGGATCAATGGCAGAGGATATTTGAGATTAACGGTCTCAAGCTAATAGAAAAAAACAATAAGCCTGAAACCGTCCCGGACATAGTTGTTATAGAAGAGGCTTCTCTCAACTCTGTGGCCAAATTCAGGAAAAAATATCCCCAATCAATTATTGTTATAATAAACAGATCTCAATCTATATCGGAAATTAATTTTCTAAAAAATGGTGCCAGTCTTGTTTTTGATAAATCCGCTGCTCCGTTTTATGTCTGCATGCTCACCATCAGGGAGCTGGAACGAAGAGCAGATGAAACAGCGCGGGAAATTTTGAGAAAGAGAAGCTTAGAGATAGATAAAACTGGTATAAAGGCTATCTCAAGGCAATTTTTATTCAGGATTTTTTCAGAAATTGATGCTTTGGGAGTAGTTTTATTAAAAAAAGATGATCTCACTCCACTTTTCATAAACTCTGCTGCACGTATAATGTGTGCTGAAGCTGGAAAATTAAAGAACAGTGATCTTCTTGACTTCCTGAAAAAAAATTTACTTTCATTACCACCAGAAGATTTTCTAAAACCAAATTTTGTGAATATTGGAAGGTGGAGCAGTTTTAAGACCCTGGAACTCACAGGGAGGGAATTTAATGAAAATGATAACGTGTTAATTTTGGTTCTTATAAGGGATATCACGTCTCAGCAGCGTCATTGCCATGAGTTGATGCAGAGGGCGAAGATGGATTCCATCTTGGTAATGGCCGGAGGCATTGCTCATAATTTAAACAATATACTTATGTCTATATCCGGGTTTACTCAATTACTTGAGTTGAAACTTAAATCCGGCGAAATTGATACCTCGTACTGTGGAAGTTTGGTGGACAAAATAACACATTCGGTAGATAAGGCCGCACTGCTGATCAGTAAGATGATTAAGTTTTCAGGGCCTTCTACTAGGTGTACTGAGCAGGTACGAATTGATTCGGTTTTAAAGGATGTAATTTACCTTGTAAAAAGTTCGTTTTCAGATATTGAACTGGTTCTGAGTATTAAGCGTGCAAATCTGTGCGTTAGAGCCTTTGCATCCGAACTTGAAAATGTCTTTGCAAATATAATCCTAAACGCAGCTGCAGCCATGAACAATAAAGGCAAGATCAAGATTATGGTTGGGGCATTAAATATTGAAAAAAAATTAATAGAAAGTGGCTCACTGGGATACATATTCCCGGGATTTTCTCCTAAAAACGGAAAGCATGTCTTTGTAAGCATTGAGGACTACGGGCATGGGATTTCTGAAGATGCTCTGTACAGTATATTCGAACCGTATTTCACCACTAAGGTTAATGAAGGATATACCGGGCTTGGGCTTGCCGTGTGTTATACCACGGTTAAATCCTTTGATGGTTTCATAGCTGTCGAGACAGAAGTGGAAAAAGGCTCTACATTTACTGTCTATCTGCCAATGGTAGATCATGGCATGGTCTCCCAGGAGATTCCTTCTGAACCAGAAGATTTAGAGGATGTTCCTGGATTGAAATGCCTAGTTGTGGAGGATGACCAAGGGGTACGATACATCATATCTGATTTTGTTCAACAGCGGGGAGGAATCGTCAAGGTGGCTTCAAATGGTGTGGAAGCAATGGAACTGCTTAAAGGTGATGAAAAATTTGACGTTATACTTCTGGATATAAATATGCCCATGATGGACGGCATTGAATTTCTGCAAGAAAAACAGAAAATGAGTGACTTAACGCCTGTGATTATTATTACAGGCAGGATTGATTCGGAAGTAGAGGAGCAGTGTTACTCGCTGGGAGCTTCTGCCAGCTTGAAGAAACCTTTTAGACTCTCTGAACTCTCCGATGTTCTGGCTGGTATAAATATGGGCAAAAATAAATATCGACATTGAAATATCGTTTGCATTTTATGCTTATTCACAAAAAATGATTTATTTGTCTGATTTTTTTAAAAAATTAGAAAGTTATGAAACTTCAACATAGGTTAAAAATTAAAGAGGGCATATGGAAATAATATTCAGTAAAAAAGTACCATCTCCAATCGGACCCTATTCCCAGGCTGTCAAGGCAGGAGGACTGCTTTTTGTTTCAGGTCAAATTGGAATACTTCCCGCTACAGGAGAACTCACAGGTCCTGGTTTTGCTGAACAGGCACGACAGGCCATGGAGAATATTCATGAAATTATCAAGGCTGCAGGACTAGACCTGAAGCATGCAGTAAAATTTGAAGTTTTCCTAAAAGACATGACCGATTTCTCTGATTTTAACCATATATACGAACAGTTTTTTGATGCAGGCTGCGCGCCTGCACGACAGGTGGTGGGAGTATCTTGTCTCCCTAAGGACGCCCTTGTTGAGATTTCATGTATATGTGAATTTCCTGATTGAGGTAAAAATGCCAAAATTGAAAATCTTATTTATTTGTCTCTTTATTGTTCTCCACTATTCAACCTGTTCGCATGCTACCAGGCTTCAGGAGATCCTTGATCATGGAGAACTCAGGCATCTAGGCGTTCCTTATGCCAATTTTGTTACCGGCCTGGGAGACGGATTCAGTGTTGAACTAATAAAGGGCTTCTGTAATGAACTGGGCGTAAAATATGTGTTTGTAAATAGTTCGTGGAATACGGTTATCAGTGACCTTATAGGTAAAACATTCCTGGTCCAGAATGGTAATGTCAAGAAGCTTGGCAATGTACCTGTAAGGGGAGATCTAATCGCCAATGGCCTTACCATACTACCTTGGCGTGAAAAGTTGCTTAGTTTTTCAGATCCCGTATTCCCAACCCAGGTTATGATTGTTTCCAGCATTGAATCAAGGCTTAAAACAATAAAAAATGGCCATGATATTTCACAAGATATAAAAAGTTCCGTCAGCCAGTTGAACGGAATTAGGCTTCTTGGGAAATATAATACGTGCCTAGATATAAAACTTTATGATGTTAAAGGGGTGGATGTTCATTTTGTTGACTTTCCAGGTAACCTGAACGATCTCATTCCTGCGGTTATCGCAGGCAAGGCAGATGCCACCCTACTTGATATGCCCGACATACTTATTGGATTAAGTAAATGGCCAGGAAAAATTAAGGTAATTGGACCCGTCTCTGATGAACAGGCAATGGCTGTGGCCTTTACAAAAGATGCCTGTAAGCTGCGAGAGCGCTTTAATGCATATCTTAAAAGAATCAAGGCAGACGGTACATACTATGATCTTGTTATGAAATATTACCCCTTAATCATGCAGTTTAAACCTGATTTTTTTATAAATGTCCGGGCAAAATAATAATAGGCAGATAAATATTTATGCTGCTGTTCCAGGTATTGTATTAGGCCTATATGCCATAGGTCTTATTTTTGTACTTTATGTCGTTTACAGGACCAATGAAAAAGAAAATATAGAGCACTTTCACAGAAATACGGTGAAGCATGCCAATATAGCAGCCTATTTTATCAAAGAGCGGCAGCAGGAGATAAACCGGTTTGCCAAAGACCCATTTATTCTTGCCTACTTTCAGAACCGCGCACTAGGGGTAAAACTGGGTCTTATACAAAACCTCTTGGCCATCAGAAATCAGTGTGAATCACTTCTTAATACCAAGCAGTACATAGATGGGACTGCTATCTACTCAGATTTCATGCTTTTTGATGCCGATGGTAAGATGGTGACTCATGTTAGTCGCATAAAAAAGGACGGCAAACTGGGAGTTATGCTGGGAGACATCATATCTTCTCAGCATTTTATAAAACCTATGTTGCCGGGCAATTTGCCTGATGTGTTAGTAATATCATCACCGTGCAGGATACGGGGGCAGGTTGTGGGCTGGCTTGCTGCAACTGTACATTGGGATGATATATTTACCCTCTTGGTAAACGAGTGTCCATTACATGGAGATGTTGAATCTGGTCAAACGCTGAAAGGTACGCTGGTTATTTTTTTTAATGGTTCTTTTCTTTATAGTTATGGTTACCAGCGATTTTCCCAACAGGTTCTTCGTAAAATATACCAAGATTTTTTGATGCCTGATTATCCTTCTGAAAGTAATCCCATTATGATTAATGGCGAGGCCTTTCTGTCCTCGGTATATCCAATAAAACTTACACCTTTCTGTCTTGGCAGGATCTATCCCAAATCTCAAATTGTTCATATCTATGAACCTGCATTGATCATCTGGTCACTACTGATTTTTTTGGCTCTGCTTCTAATCTGGATGTTCTGGGCCTTTAAAAAAAGCGTTCAGGCCATTTCGTTGAAATATGAAGTGAAAGAGGCCGAAGCTATAGCTAAATCAAAGAGTGATTTTCTCTCCATCATGAGCCATGAGATACGAACTCCTCTCAATGGCCTGTTGGGCGCCCTCTTTCTCATGGAAGAAAAGGACGTGGTTGGTTCTTCAAGGCGTTTTTTAACCATAGCAAAAGAATCAGGACAGCGTCTCGTTACGCTCATTGATGAAATTCTTCAACTATCCCGCCTTGATGGAAAGGATATTCATATCAGGCAGAGGCCATTTTCACCTGAGAAACTCGTTGAAGATATTGCAGATATGAGCTCAAGGCCCCTTCAAGGCAAGAATATTAATCTTTACACATATGTTGATTGTCCTGAAGAGGTCATTGGAGATGAAACAAAGATAGCCCAGATATTAATGAATCTAGTAAGTAATGCTTTGAAGTTTACAAAGGAAGGCTGGGTTAAAATTTTTGTCAGATGTAGAGGCAACGGTTCTTCATCCAGTCTTGTGCTGACTGTTGAAGATACAGGTAGTGGAATCCCTAAAAAAATTCAGAAGAAAATTTTTGACCCTTTTGAACAGGGAGTCAATTCATCATATACAGCACTTGAAGGCTCAGGCCTTGGGTTGTCTATTGTAAAAAAAATTACTGATATCCTGGGGGGGCATATAGAGCTTAAATCGTCAGAAAACCGGGGAACCAGGTTCACTGTTACCGTTCCTATACATATATCCCATAATAATTTTCATGAATCTGTTGAAAAAGAACAGCATCACTCCCGTTGTCTGCTTTTACTTTCTGATAAAATCCTTCAGAAGATAATAGTTTCCTATATGAAAAGATGGGGGATTGATGTTGTTGTGGCCAATTTAAAAAAGAGAAATATCATAAAACAGTTCGGGAAGGTTGATATAATAATTACAGATTGCGCAGAAAAGTACGCTGAACAGTTTGAAAGAAGCTTTGAAAAACAGCCAAAACAGTGCCAAAAGAAGATAATAGAAATTGTTCCACCGGGTATGCTCCCTACCATTTCTTCCAAAGAGTCGTATTGTAACTGTGTAATAGAATCTCCTGTAAAGTTTTCCAGGTTACGGCAATGTGTTTTGGGTGAATGTGCAGAATCTACCGGAACAGTCCACAAAGACCACGAAAAAATTTGTGACCACCTTGAATGCCTGTTGGTTGAAGATAATAGCCTTAACCAGATGATTATCAGTGCCATGTTGAAAAAAATAGGTATAGCAAAAGTGGACGTTGCTGAGAAGGCTGAGAAGGCACTTGAATTTATAGCATCGGGTCATATCTATGATTTTATTTTAATGGACTGCCGCCTGCCAGGCATGGACGGATTTGAGGCAACATTTCACATCAGAAAAATGGAAGAGGAATATAACGCTGAAAGGACTCCTGTAATCGCACTTACAGCCCAGGTAATGGACGATATTGAAGCCAGATGTGCAAGGGCCGGGATGGATGCATATCTGTCAAAGCCCGTAACCCCTGCAAGGCTTATAGCCTCCATCAAAGAGTTGAGAAACGTAATGAGTCAGGTGGAGGGGTGATGTCTAATTTTTCTTAGGCTGATTGGCTGGACCCCAAACCTGAACACTGGTTTTGTATGATATTTTTTACTCCTTTCGCCAATTGTTCAAGGAGTGTTAATTTTTCCTGAACAGCGTAAAGGTTATCAGATATGGCATCGTCTTCCAGCTCCATTGCCACGCTACTTATTCTTTCCATGCCGATATTGG
The DNA here is from genome assembly GCA_026996955.1 of Deltaproteobacteria bacterium. Lineage (GTDB taxonomy): Bacteria > Desulfobacterota > Dissulfuribacteria > Dissulfuribacterales > QOAL01 > S144-17. Next base: position 1,209 of record JALWJV010000054.1, on the reverse strand, counting down.
CAGCTGCGCCTTTAAGGGAGTGGGCCGCGTCTATGATCCCCTGGATGTCTTTTTGCTTCAGGGCCGACGCAATAGCGTAGAGGTCATTCATCATAGCGTCCCAGAAAACTTCAATGCAGGTACACAGAAGCGCTTCATCCCCACTTAGTTGTTCAATCGCAAAGGCCTTGTTCCAGTTTAACTGCTCCATGCTGATAAAGTCTGTACTCCTTTGATTTGAATTTTTTCAGGTTGCCAATTCCTCTGCATCTCCTTTGTCATCGGACTTCCCACATGGTCTATCCATGGGGTAAAGCCCTCTGCGGATATGCAGAAATATGACAATTATCAAATAGATTGAAGTTTTGCAGATTTAAGAAAAATTGTCAAATGATAAGATCTGCAATCAATGTCAGGAGAAGTGATACCTGAATCGAGTGTCTCAAAATGTTAAGTCTGTGACTCCTTGTAACATAGCAAAAAAATGTTTCTCCAATTTTTTGAAATGTTCAATTTATGATTCATTTATATCAGGGGAAACTTTCGTGGTATAGTGGCACAGTGCACCCCGATAGGTTATGAGCCCGAAAATATGCACTAGTGTTATTGAAAATGTAACTGTTCAGCGTATTGACGGTAATTAAGGTACGTAAATGGTCTTATTTTTCCGTTCGGTGAAAAATTTCTTGTTTTTCTAAGA
>JALWJV010000054.1:0-520 GCA_026996955.1 Deltaproteobacteria bacterium | reverse complement strand
AAAACAAGACCATTCACTACACTGAATAGATACTTGAAAATTTCATTAACGACTGTTGTGAGTTTTAGACAATGTCACGAAACGCTGCCCAAAAAATCAAAGCCCCTGTCCTAAAGACAAAACGTTTAGAATCCATCGACTGGATGCGTGGCATTGTAATGATACTTATGGTCCTTGACCACGTATCAATGGCCTATGATGCCAATCATTTTTCATCGGATTCTGCTGCCCTGTTTCATTCAGGGGATGTTGTTCCGCCGCTGGTCTTTTTTACCCGCTGGGTTACGCACCTTTGCGCCCCGACGTTTGTGTTTCTTGCCGGTACTGCACTGGCCATCAGTGTTGAAAGACGTGTTATAAGGGGGCAGGACCCATGGGAGATTGACAAGGGTATTATAATTCGCGGACTCTTTATAGCCGCCCTGGATCCCACGCTGATATCCCTGTTTTCAGCCAGGCTGACCTTTCAGGTGCTTTATGCCATAGGTGTATCAATGATCCTTATGGCCTTTATCAGGAG
>JALWJV010000053.1:749-1610 GCA_026996955.1 Deltaproteobacteria bacterium | reverse complement strand
ATGTTAGTATAGCAGAATGGATTGTCTTTTTATCATAAACCCCGCCTCTGGAGGGATGGAAGGCCAGAACATTGCCGACACCCTGAACAGGGACTTTACGGGGAGCGGCAAAAACATTCAGGCAGTTTTTCTTAACCGTCACAACCCGGTTGGACAGCTGACCTCCCTTGCTCCGGGCAAGGATCTTGTTGTTATTGGCGGAGGAGATGGCACAGTCTCACTGGTGGCATCCTGCCTTTCTGAACTGGACTCACCGCCTCCATTTGCAATCATGCCCATTGGCACAGGCAATGACCTGGCACGCAATACCGGATGGTTCAGAATCTGGCAGTCAGGCGGGCTTGACGCCCTGTTCACTGCCATCTCGCTTTCCAAAGCAGAACCCATTGACGTGTGGAGCGCAGGAAGGACCAACAGGTTCATCTGCTATGCAGGCATAGGCATTGACGCCTCAATTATAGACTTTATATCACGCCACAGGTACACTTACTCGCCGCCTTTAAGGTGGCACGGTGCCAGGCGTCTGATGACCCGCCTGCTTTATATTGCCGCGGCATTTCGCTTTGCAGTTTCCGGGACGAAAACTCACTATAACGATTCAATCAAAATGGAGTTTTTTCTTAAAGGACAGGGCATAAAATCACTGGATGCCTCGCAGGCACAGATGGTTGTCATTGCCTCTATTGACAGGTATGGAGGCGGCGGGCACCTTTCAAGCAAGGCAAATCGGGGTGACGGGATATTCGAGGTCTATGCATTTCACTCGCTTCAAAGGTATATCTCCTTTGTGCTTAAAAGCAGAATAGGCTCAAAATTTGCCCCTGACCCGGATTTCAGGGCAGACAGGCTGGACGTTTACAA
>JALWJV010000053.1:0-739 GCA_026996955.1 Deltaproteobacteria bacterium | reverse complement strand
CATCTGCATACACCGGGCTATACCCGTACTCATACCGCCTGACGATCTTGCTGCACGGGAACGCATCCGAAAACCATCTCATGCAAAGCAGAAGGTCAAGGCAGAGGTTTCGCCTGCAATACCAGGGGCCGCAGCCATAAAGCATAGTACAGCACAGAAGCAGGCTGGCGACCAGGACAATACACCAATGAGCTGAATTTCCCCGGAATTTAAACAGCTGATACAGACCAGGAAAAATGACATCAACTGAAACTATTTCCTCTGATTCCGTCAACAAGGCCATTGAGGCTGCACTTTCGTGGAGTGACACCCACCAGTCTCCGGAAGGTTACTGGATTGGGCTACTTGAAACAAACTGCTGCATGGAAGCCGAGTGGATAATGGCAATGCATTTCATGGGAATTGATGATGATCCCATGCAGCCACAGGTGGTTCAGGCAATACTGAACCAGCAGCGCCAAGACGGATCCTGGGAGGTTTACTATAAAGCCCCCTCAGGGGATATAAACACCACAGTTGAGTGTTATGCAGCGCTTAAAATTGCCGGTTTTTCCACAGACCATCCGGTAATGGTCAAGGCACGAAGCTGGATACTTGAACACGGGGGGCTGTCTGGAATAAGGGTCTTTACCCGGTACTGGCTTGCGTTAATAGGCGAATGGCCCTGGCAGCACACCCCCTTGATGCCCTCTGAGATGATTTTTTCGGCTCTGTGGTTCCGGTTTAATATCAATGCCTT
>JALWJV010000052.1:7143-7485 GCA_026996955.1 Deltaproteobacteria bacterium | reverse complement strand
GGAATTTTATGGCAAGAAAGCGGAGGTACAATTTGCCCAGGGCTGGCATATACCTAGCAATGATGTAAAGGTGATGTTCATAAGCCGCACCATGGAAGATGAACTGGAGGAAATCCTGAAGGACATCAAGAACCGACCTATACTCACCATTAGCGACATTAAAGGGTTTGCTGAAGCTGGTGGAATGATAGAACTTATTGAGCGTGACGAATCAATACACTTTATCGTGAATATTGCTGCCATCAGGGCAAGCGGCCTTGGCATGAACTACCAGATTCTCCAGCTTGCAGACAAGGTTATAGGACAATAAGCCTTCAGCTTGCCCCAAAACCACTCTGGCGG
>JALWJV010000052.1:0-7133 GCA_026996955.1 Deltaproteobacteria bacterium | reverse complement strand
GGCGGAATATCCTGTAAAATAAGCTAAAAAACTGCTCCACTCCGGATGGAAAAAGAGTTGACACAGCCTGCTTTCATTCTTAATTTACCCATAGCTTCCTGATGATATTCTTTTATCAGGCTAATTCCCTCATCCTTCCCTTTGACAGGTCATTTATACAAGGGGGGCGAACTGGATTCGACGGGGGTATGGAAGCTCAAGTTGCGTGCCGGGGGCCTGCAACCCCGTAAAAATGCAGACAAAACACAAACGCCGACTCTGAATACGAGTACGCACTGGCAGCTTAGTTCTGCCACACCCGCCCGCGCCTGCCTGTAGGCCGGATACGGGTGTCATCCTTACAGGCTCGCTTCTCCTGGGAGCCCGCCTCTGGAGAAGTTAAAATCTAGCAGGCTAGCCTTGGCACTCCCTGTCTGGTTGGGACTGACAAGGCGAAACAATAAAAACCAGACTACGCACGTAGACGCTTGAGTGGAATGCTTCCGGACGCGGGTTCGATTCCCGCCGCCTCCACCAGCCTTCGCTTTGAGCGGAGCGAAAAAGAGAAGGCTGCCGCTAATGTCATCAATGATACAAATCTTCCACAAGAGTCTTGATACTGGAATACTCTCTCGAGCTAAAGGCTGCCTTCTTGGGCAGCTTGCCGGGGATGCGCTGGGCAGCCTGGTGGAGTTTATGACTCCAGAGCAGATTCGACGGAAATACCCGGACGGTGTCAGGAAACTGGCTGATGGCGGCACATGGAACACCATTGCAGGTCAGCCCACAGATGATTCCGAGATGGCGTTGATGCTTGCCCGCATGCTGGTAAAAAAGGGTAAATACGACGAGGAGGAAGCCCGGAAGGCTTACATCTACTGGCTCAACTCCGGCCCTTTTGACTATGGCATGACTGTAGCCAGTGGACTTAGCGGGGAGCCCAATCCGGAAAGCCAGGCTAATGGTGCCATGATGCGGATAAGTCCACTTGGTGTTTTCGGAGCAAATCATGACCTTAAGCAGGTTGCTGAGTGGGCCAGAGAGGATGCCTCGCTGACTCATCCCCATCCAATATGCCAACAGGCCAATGCGCTGTTTGCCATGGCCATTGCCCATGCCATTCGTACCGGAGTCGGGGCACCTGACCTGTATCAGCAGATAGTGCTCTGGGCAGATGAAATGGGGGTGGACGGCCCACTAATGGAGGCTATCACCGGCGCAGAAAAAACACCGCCACGGGACTTCCTCCATCACCAGGGCTGGGTCCTGATTGCTTTCCAGAACGCCCTGTGGCAGCTCCTCCATGCCCCGAGCCTTGAGGAGGCCGTGGTGGACACCGTCATGCGAGGCGGAGACACCGACACCAATGCAGCCATCTGCGGAGCGCTTTTGGGTGCAGTGTACGGGCGCATCGCAATTCCTGCCCAATGGACCCAATGCCTCCTTAACTGCCGACCTGAGGCCGGCCAGCCCAATGTTCGCCATCCACGCCCGGAGTGTTTCTGGCCAGTGGATGCCCTTGAACTGGCAGAGCAGCTTTTGTGCTGTACTAAAAACATAAATATGGAAGTATGAAATGCCGAAGAAAAGCGGATCTCATCATCAGGTTTTCAAACTTTTCAGAAAAAGGCCAATTAACAGGGGTGAAGATGCCCGGGCCTTTGTCCCCGCTCCGCTACCTTGTATGAGTATGACCTAAACCCTTTCAGCAAGCCGGACCAGCGTCTTTACCCCAAATCCCTTTGCTCCCTTGCCAAGGTGCCCAAGGGGCTCTTCCTTTACAGCAGGTCCTGCAATATCAAGATGAATCCACGGGATTTCGTTATCCACGAACTTTTTAAGGAACAACGCTGCGGTGAGGGCACCACCCCACTTGCCGCCAATGTTCTTGCAGTCAGCAACTGTTGTCTTTAACTCCTCCATGTACGGCATGTGCAGCGGAAGGGGCCAGAAGAGCTCTCCGCTTTCTTTGCCACACTGAATCAGCAGGGAGTTAAACTCCTCATCATCACCAAAAAGCCCGGCAATGTCTTCTCCAAGGGCAACGCAGCAGGCACCGGTAAGGGTTGCCGCATCAACAATCATGTCAGGTTTTTTCTCACAGGCAAGGCAGAGGGCATCTGCCAGGATGAGCCGCCCTTCTGCGTCGGTATTGTCCACCTGGGCGCTCTTTCCGTTACGCATGGTGATGATATCAGAGGTGTGATAGGCGGTGGAGGAGATATCATTTTCCACAAGCGGCGCAAAAACAGTAAGCCTTACAGGAAGCTCAAGTTCTGCCACTGCAAGGGCAGCGCCCAAAACCGCTGCAGCGCCTCCCATGTCGTATTTCATGCCCATCTGGGCAGAAGCAGGTTTCAGGCAGTATCCACCTGTGTCAAATGTTACTCCCTTTCCCACAAGACAGATGTGTTTTCGGGCATTGCGGGGTTTATACTCTCCGATAATGAGCCTGGGCGGAAATTTTGCCCCCCTGCCCACGGCAAGTATGCCTCCGCACTTCTCCTTTTCAAGTCGCTTTTCATCCCACACCGTTAACTTAAGCCCTGCATCCTTTGCCCTGTCCACACAGATTTCAGAAAGGCTCACAGGGTTTATGACGTTTGGCGGCTCATTAAGTATGTCACGAGCAAAGTTGCAGTAATCAAAAATAACACTGTCAGCATCCACGCGGTTTCTGATGCCGCGAAGCCCCTTTTGAACCACTGCAAACACCACTGGCAGGTCAGGCTTTTCAGAAAGATAGGAATCAAACCTGTATCCCCCTGTAACAGCGCCGTCATGCGCTGCATGGACAAGACCGCTTTCATCATTATCAAGCATCACGGCAACACGCCTCAGCCCCTCGGACTCACATAGGGAAATTGCAGAAGATACGGCCTTTTTCATTTCCTCATCAGGGCTGCTGTGTTCTGCATCAAGGCGTACGCCCCTTGCAATTATCCGTTTCCCCTGCGCACTGCCTGCAAAGAGGAGCTTTGACTTGCCGGGTTTGTCTGGCGCGTTCACACTTCCCATCTCTTCAGGCACTGAATCACTGGAAAAACAGGCGTTTTTGGCATCAAGCCACGGAAACAGTAGAAGATCGCCATTCTTAAGAGTAAACCTTGTGCTGTGCTTGAATACTGGTGCTGACATAAGTGGCTCCTTCGGGATCAATAAATGTAACTGTTCAGCGTATTTATGTTAATGAAGGTTGGTAAATGGTCTTGTTTTTCCGTTCCGGTGAGCAACACGGGAAGTTCCCTGTCAAATCAGGGATAAACCGCCGCTGCCTCAAGTGCAATGGTCTCTTCAAAACCGCACATGAGGTTCATATTTTGAACGGCCTGGCCTGAGGCCCCCTTCACAAGGTTATCAATAACAGAAACAAGGATCAGCCTTCCAGTGCGCGCATCCACCTTCACACCGATATCACAATAATTGCTTCCCCTTACAGAGGAGACATTTGGAAACACCCCTTCAGGAAGCACCCTTACAAAGGGAGCATGTTTATAGAACTGCGCCAGCGTGTTTATAATGTCGCTGGTGGAGGTGCCGGGGTCTGCAAGGTTGCAGTATATGGTAGATAGAATCCCCCTGTTCATAGGCACAAGATGCGGGGTAAAGTTGATCTTTATCTGGGTTTCTGCTGCAGATGAGAGTTCCTGTTCAATTTCAGGGGTATGCCGGTGCTCACTCACCTTGTATGCCTTGAACCCCTCATTGACCTCACAGAAAAGGGTTGCAACGGAGGCGCCACGCCCTGCCCCGCTTGTCCCGGACTTGGAATCAATAATAATGCCTTCAGAACGAACCACGCCCTTTTTCAAAAGGGGAGCAAGGGGAAGTATGGAGCTTGTGGGATAGCAGCCAGGGTTTGCGGCAAGGCTGGATGAGGCTATGCGGCTGCCGTACAGCTCAGGAAGCCCGTAAACAGCCTGGCTTAACAGCTCCGGGGCAGAATGCTCCTGATACCATGTTTCATACACCTGGCGGTTTCGGATGCGAAAATCAGCTGAAAGATCCACCACCTTAAGCCCTGCCTCTAAAAACCGCGGCACAACTGCCATTGCGGTCTGGTGGGGCACTGCAGTGAACACCAGGTCAGCATTGCTGCTGATCATGTCAACGTCTGGTGCGCTGAACTTCAGGCTCTCATAACCGTGAAGTGAGGGAAAAAGGTCTTCAACCCTGGTCCCCTGGTACTGGCGGGAGGTGACAACTGTTACCTCAACTCCCGAATGCAGTTTTAATATTCTAAGAAGCTCAACGCCTGTATATCCTGAAGCACCTACAATAGCTATCTTCTGTCTGTTTTGGGCTGCCACTGCCATTTTCCTCCTGGACAAACCATTCGGGCTGAACAATGACTATCTGTAACTGTTCAAACCCGGGGAAAACAAAAAAGGGAAGGTGCTTTAAGGCTCCTTCCCTTGAAAAAATAAATGAAAAACTGATTTTAACCTGTAATGAGTGTTTGCCGTTTATGCTGCATATCCGCCAGGGATTCCTGTAACACAGGGATATGCAGGAAGCGCGCAAGCACGCAGGGTTTCAAAATCTGAAGATTATGATTGATGCTGCTCGTTTCAGTTCCGGCAAAAGCCCATCTCTTCAAAGTTTTGAAACACTCAGATGCAGATTTAGCGTTTTGAGTACTGGTAGCGCTTTCTTGCACCGGCAAGGCCGTATTTCTTGCGCTCTTTGACCCTTGCATCACGGGTAAGCAGCCCGGCTTTCTTGAGCGGAAGCCTCAGCTCTGGATCCATTGCCTGAAGCGCCCTTGCGATGCCGTGCCTTAAAGCCTCGCACTGACCGCTCTTTCCCCCGCCCTTTACAGTGGCAAAGACATCAAACTTGCCCTTGGTGTCGGTTACTTCAAAGGGCTGGTCAGCGATGATACGGGCTGTTATCAGGTCAAAATATTCATCAAAGTCCTTGTTATTAACGGTGATATTGCCGCTGCCCGCATAAATCCATACCCTGGCAACAGCGCTTTTCCTTTTACCTGTGGCGTAATAACGTTCCTGTTCCATTATATTCCTCAGTTACAGGTGCTCAGGCAGCCTGCAGATTAAGTGTTTCCGGTGTCTGTGCCTGATGCGGATGTTCAGGGCCTGCATATATCTTGAGTTTTTTAAGCTGTGCACGGCCCAGCTTGTTCTTGGGCAGCATGCGCTTGACTGCAAGCCTTATAACCTCTTCGGGTTTTTTCTCAAGCATGGTCTTGGCATTTACGGACTTGAGCCCTCCCATGTAGCCGGTATGCCGGTGATACATCTTGTCCTCAAGCTTGTTGCCTGTGAGTTTTACCTTTTCAGCATTAACCACAACTATAAAATCACCGGTATCAAGGTGAGGAGTATAGATGGGTTTATGTTTACCGCGAAGGCGAACTGCTATCTGTGCTGCCATGCGCCCAAGGACCTGTCCCTCGGCGTCAATGACGTACCACTTTTTTTCTATTTCATCTATTTTGGGAAGCGGTGTTTTCATAAATAAGGTACGCTCCTGTCTGTACGCAGTAGTATATTACTTTGAAAAACATGCCGGTCTAGGCAGTTTTTCAGCAGCTTTTGCTGTTAAAAGTGCAGTTGGGGCAAAAATAAAATTGTGGGAAAGTTATGGTCTGCACCAAAATGAACAGCATCAGAATTTCTATAATAACAGCAGGCAAGTGTCAAGAAAAACTTTAGTTGTAACAGGCAGCATTTGTATTTTCCCCTGCAGTTTGATACCTTAATAATGTGTAACTGTTCAGCGTATTTATTTGTAAATGGTCTTGTTTTTCCGTTCCGGAGAACAATTTCTTGTTTTTCTAAGGCAAGCTTAAGCCAAAATCGCGAAACTCGCTCGTGCCTCGCTCAAACAGACGCGATTTTTGTGGCTGCGCTTCGCCAAGAAAAACTACGAAATTGTTCAAAGTCACTCCAAAACAAGACCATTTACCACGCTGAATAGATACAATAATTTTTACGTGTAAGGAAATCACCTTCCCTGTTGAGAGGTTCGAGAACTGATGGCTGAAAAGAAATTCACCAAAAACGAGATAAAGAAACTTAAAAAATCCCTGGAACTTGAAAAAAAGGCCGTATGGCCCGGGCTTAAGACAGGTGAACGAAACGCTGTTCTTGAGTGGTGTAACGAATATATAGACTTTTTAAGCCGTGCCAAAACGGAACGGGAGACAGTGAGGCACATCACAGAAATTGTGAAAAAGAAGGGATTCAAGCCCGCGGAAGATGCCAGGCCAGGAACCGGCAAGGTCTTCTGGACCTTCAGGGACAAGGTTGCTGCTGCGGCTGTGCTGGGGAAGCAGGGGCCGGATTCTGGCATTCGGCTCATAGCATCACACATTGATGCGCCGAGGCTGGATCTCAAGATTCATCCTCTTTACGAAGAGCTGGGCATGGCATTTCTTAAAACCCACTATTACGGCGGCATCAAAAAATTCCACTGGGTAGCCACACCCCTTGCGCTTCACGGGGTTGTGGTCACTGCCAGCGGGGAGAGTGTAAACATCTGCATTGGTGAAGATGATTCAGACCCGGTACTGATGGTAAATGACCTGCTCCCCCACCTGTCCCGCAAGGTCCAGGGCAGTAAAAAAATCGGGGATGCCATACCTGCGGAAAAGCTGAATGTGCTTGTTGGCGGTTTCCCGATTCCAGGCCCGGAAGACACAAAAGATGCAGTTAAACTGAATGTACTCAGGCTGCTTAATGAAAAATACGGCATAACAGAGGCAGACCTTGTAAGCGCTGAGCTTGAGCTTGTGCCATCAGGCCGTGCACGGGATGCAGGAATAGACAGGGCCTTTGTGTGCGGATATGGTCAGGACGACCGGTCATGTGCCTGGGCCTCGCTCCAGGCCCTGCTTGATTTGAAAAAACCGCCTGTTACAGGCGTTGCCATCTTCCTTGACAAGGAGGAGATAGGAAGCGACGGGAACACAGGCGCAAAATCAAAATTCCTTGAAAAGATATACTTTGACCTCTTCAGGCTCACAGGCACCAAAACAGGGCCGGACACACTGCTTAATGCACTGCTTGGCACCGAGGCAATATCAGCGGATGTCACAGCAGCCATTGATCCGGATTACCAGGAGGTTCATGACAAACGTAACAACGCCATGGCCGGACACGGTATTTGCCTTAAAAAATACACGGGTC
>JALWJV010000051.1 GCA_026996955.1 Deltaproteobacteria bacterium | reverse complement strand
TAAATATAAATCTTGCAGGGGGAGTGCTTACCCCCTTTCAGACCGAGCAGATGGCCCTGACACTGATACAGGACAACAGGCGTCTGCTCACCGATTATTTCAGACACGGCTCATGTGACTTTTCATACAATCTTCCGGATGGGCCCAGATTCCGTGTTAACATCTTTTCACAGCGCGGCACAACAAGCATTGTTATGAGAAAGCTTGAAAGCCGCGTCCCCACCATCGAAGAACTTAACCTTCCAGAATGTTTTATGAAAATGGCAGGGGAAAAGAACGGCATCATACTTTTTACAGGTGCTACAGGCACTGGTAAAACCACATCTCTTGCCGCAATCCTGGACGCCATTAACAAAAAGGATAACCTTCATGTGGTAACCCTTGAAGACCCCATTGAATATGTCCATCCACACAGAAAGGCAACATTTAACCAGAGGGAGCTGGGGCAGGACTTTGATACCTTTGCAAACGGGCTCAGGGCTGCCCTGAGGCAGGCACCAAACGTGGTACTGGTCGGCGAGATCCGTGACAGGGAGACCATGGAGATTGCACTTAACGCATCTGAAACCGGTCACCTTGTCTTCAGCACGCTTCATACCATGAGCGCAGGCCATACAATAAACCGTATCATTGGTATGTTTTCCTCCGAGGAGGAACGCCAGGTCAGGGTAAGGCTTGCCGATGCAGTACGCTGGGTAGTGGGCCAGCGGCTTCTCCCAAAAGAGGGAGGGGGACGCATAGCCATCTTTGACATTATGCAGAACAATATCAGGGTCAAGGATGCCATCATAAATGGCGAACGCGAGGGCAAGACCTTTTATGAGATTATTGAGTCTGGCAATGCCTATGACATGCAGACATTTGACCAGCACCTGGTAAGGCTGTTTGAAGCAGGTCAGATAACAGAAGATATCGGCCTTGCCTATGCAAGCAACAAGTCCAGGGTCAGACAGGGAATTGACAAGGTCAAGTCACAGAAGGGTGAAAAGACATCTGATATCGAAGACCTGGTAATTGATAATGAATACAGGTAATCAAGCTGTTAGAGGGAGACTGATATGGACTGGTACATAAGGGTTTTAAAGAAATATGCTGATTTCAGCGGAAGGGCACGGCGTAAGGAGTACTGGATGTTTGTGCTCATCAACACAATCATAAGTATTGGCATGGGGGTTATTGATGGTTTCCTTGGGACATACAGTGCAGAAAGCGGGATTGGGCTTTTTGGAACTCTTTATGGACTTGCAGTTCTTCTCCCCAGCCTTGCAGTAACTGTAAGAAGACTTCACGATACCAACAGGAGTGGGTGGTGGCTGCTCATATTGTTAATCCCACTTATCGGCTGGGCAGTTATCCTGGTATTTATGATCATTGACGGCACACCAGGGGACAACCGTTTTGGCCCGGACCCCAAACAGGAACCCGACCGTGACGAAATAATCATACAGCCTGCATAATCCATTTATATTTGTCCTAGATTGAGCGATTGTCGGATTTGCTGCAGATCCGCGAAAGAGGAATTCCCATAATAGTCGGCTATATGGGGATGCCTATGACAAAGGAGATGAAGTAAATACGGCAATCCCGAAGGGTTTCAAAACTGGAAAGCTATAATCGACTT
>JALWJV010000050.1 GCA_026996955.1 Deltaproteobacteria bacterium | reverse complement strand
AATAAAGGAGCGCCGGTGAGATGCCTGCGGTCTGCTGGTCGTTTTCAAGTTCTGAAACCAGCGTTGGGAAAGGATCATTTTCCACGAAGCAGTCATTGTCCATGAAGAAGATATATTCCCCCGTGGTGTGGTCCAGAACCCTGGCCCTTATCCAGGGGCATGGGTGTTGCCGGTCCAGCCTTATTATTTTTAATGCCGGCCACTGTGCCTGTAGCTCTTCGAATTTGCGCCACTGTTCCGGCGTGGCAGAGCAGTTTTCAATAAGTATGACCTCATACCTGCTCCTGATATGCCCCTTTATGGAGGCAAGGCACTTCATCGTGTGCCTGAATTTATAAAAGGATATGACGTAGATGGAGATCATAAAAAAAGGCCGAATATCTATTCCAAACCAAGGACACCACGAACCTGATCCAACCAATATGCTTCACCGTTGCCACGTCATTTAGCTGTGGAGAATCTTGTAGCTGTATGGCCGGATTATGGCCCTCTTGTTGCCTGATTCATATTCCACCAAGTGGTGTGACTGGCGCCACCAGGAGCAATCCTTACAGATCTCCCTTGCCATACCGTGAGCCAGATATCTGGTAATATATTCGTTAAGTTTTTCCCATATGGCTTCCGGTCCGTCTGTTAAGAGATTTCCCAGCATGAATTCATCCGGTGCCCCGGCAGAACACGTCCAGCAGTCCCCGTTTGTAAGTACATGCACGCCATTAAAAAGGCTGGCGCAGGGCAGCCGGAAGGGTGAATTCCAAGAGGCCTGGTACGTGGGCTGGCCCATGTGGTAGCGAGAAGTTACCACGGTTTCATCTGCCCACCTGCCCCAGAATGCATGGAAAGACTCCTCCTCATGTTCATTTAATGGTTGACGGATGAAAGATAGCGTTAGCCTGAAGGATGCCCCGTCTTCCTGCAGCTGGCGTAGTCTGGTCACTGTCTTGAGCAGCGTATTCCAGTCGCCGTTTGGCTTGATTGCCCTGTATGTTTCAGCAGTGACTGCATCGGCGCTTATTGTAATGTTATTTATTTTTGCGGCCCGCAATGGGGCAAGATGATGGTTTCTGATGCTGTTACCGTTTGTGGTAAAGTTCACGCTGATTCCGTTGTTGCTGCACCATCTGAGGATTTCTGTGACAAAGGGGTTGGTAAAAGGCTCACCAGGGCCAAACAGGCTCACCGACCTTACTGGCTGCACCTTTTGGATAAGAGTCACATAGGCTGCAAGATTTTCAGGTGTTATGAACGAATATTCTGCCCGGCGTTTCATGTATGCCTGATAATAGGACTTGTGCCGTGGTGGTATATCTGAGCCGTTGAACGGACACATACGGCATCCCATTGAGCATTTTTCCGCAAGGGTTACGTGTATGCCCTTGGTGCGGCCAAAGACAGCGGCTTTAATCTTTTCATTGGCGGAAATCAGTCTGCGCGAGGGGACGAACACATTCAGGCGCAAGCGTGGCAGGGTTGAAAGCTTCGGTAATGGCTGGCCGGCCTTAAGTGTCCTCCTGTCATAAATAGTGAAGTCATGGTCTGGAAGCCACCCTTGGTCAGGTCTGGTGATATCAGCACCGGTGGCCTTGTGCGATTCAATGGCCTGGCTGATAATGTCAGGTCCAGGGAAAGTGGCCCGCACAGGTACTGCCAGAACCGTTTCCCCAAGGGCCTCATGGGGCAATGTGTCCCAGGGCCTAAGTTCAAGCCATCTGGAGATGTCGTGCCCTGGAGGGCCATGCCTGCCCGTGCTGTTATTGGCAGGGGTGATCAGTATGGTTTCTAGATCATTCAATATTTTGGGATTTTCGAGATGGCCTTAATTGCAGGCCTTACACTTTGAAACAGCGCGATTCATTGCCCATGTCCAGGAAGGTTCGGCACCACTGGTCAAATGAAAGCAGGGACCAGATAAGCAGGCGGCGGTTTACCTTGCCGGCCAGGTGTTCCCTTACCAATCCCTGTACAGTGGGCCGGTCAAGAACTTCAAATATTGGGCTTGTGCCCGATAGGAGCCTGTCACCCACCATCCCAATGGCATCTGTCCTGAACCAGCTTGCATCAGGGCCGCTGAATCCCTGTTTGATGGCAGAGGCAGTCTCTTGGCCCACATACTTCTTCATCACCTTGCGCAAAATGAGCTTGCCGTCGCGGGTTTTTTGAAAGTAGCGTTTAACCTTTGGCCCCGGCTCGTTTTCGTTAAGGGCCATTACTTTCCCCAGATTTCCAAGCTTGCACCTTATTGGAATCTGCATGGCAAAGTCCACAAGATCGTTGTCCAGAAATGGTACCCTGGTTTCAAGCCCGTGGGCCATGGAAAGTTTGTCCTCAACAAGCAACAGGCCATGAAGAAAGGTTTTTGCCTCGAAATAGAGGGAGAGGTTTATGTAATCTTCCGGGCGTTCAATCTCAGTGGGATAGTTGCTAAATACATTGAAAAAGATATCCCTTGTCCACACGTGTTTTACCTGGCTCCATACCGGCGCAAAGACCTTTTTGATAGTACGGTTTGGGATAAGCCGCTGCCAGAACAGGTAGTAGTTGTCCACAAACTGTTTGAAGGATGTTGAGTGGACAGTGCGGTAATAGCGCCAGGGGTATCCTGCAAAGAGCTCATCTCCTCCGGTGCCGGCAAGCACTACCTTAACGAAATTCGCCGCAAGTTTTGATGCGTAATAGTTTGGATAACTCTGGCCAACCCTTGGCTCATCCAGCGCATACACAACATCAGGTAGGCAGCGCCCCATATCCCCTGCCATTAAGACAATCTCGTGGTGATCGGTCCCGTATCTTGCAGATAGCGTCCTTGCCTGTGCCCTTTCGTCAAATCCGAGTTCAGCCCCCTTGGCGGAACCGAGATCAAAACCGCAGGTAAAGGTTTTAAGCCTCTGGGACCTGCTGGCTGCAACAGCCGTTATGGCGCCTGAATCCATGCCAGAGCTGAGATAGGTGCCTATTTCCGCATCACCCATCATTTGGCGCATTACGGCCTGGCGGAAGAGGCGGCCTAATTCTTCCTCATACTCCCTCTGGTCTGCCTGGTCTTCCGGTTCTGCGAAATGAAAATCCCAGTATCTGATGGGCCGCGGGAGGCTGCTTTCGGGATTGATACGCATAAAGCAGCCTGCCGGGAAGGTGTGAATAGCCTTGAAGAGTGTTCGATCCGAGAAAAAATTCTGAAAAGTGAAATATTCAAGCAGGCCTTCCAGATCAAGTTCTGCACCGAATCCAGGATGCGCCAGAATTGCCTTGATCTCAGAGCCGAATACAAAGATATTGTTTCTTAGACTGTAGTAAAGCGGTTTTATCCCGTAACGGTCTCTTGCCAGTAAAAGGGAGTTTTTCTCCCTGTCCCAGAGGGCGAATGCAAACATTCCGTTAAGAAGCGGTATTGCATCCTCTCCCCACTCAATGAGGGCATTTAACAATACTTCGGTATCGCCTGAGGAATGGAATTCGTGTCCTGCCCGTTGAAGCTCCTTACGAAGTTCACGGTAGTTATAGATCTCCCCGCTATATGTCAGGATGTATCGCCCTTCAGGCGAGGACATGGGCTGTGCAGAACGGCTGGTTGGATCAACGATGGCAAGCCTGGTGTGGCCTATCCCCACATTTTTGCAGGCCCAGTAACCCTGTGCGTCAGGTCCCCTGTGAGTCAGGGCGCAAGTCATACGCTCTATCAGTATCTCAGGCACATTGTGGCCCTCCAGGTGGAGACAACCCACAATTCCACACATCTCCTGCTATGGCTCCTGCTTTGAGATTACAAAAGGGCCAAGTACCAGCATGTCCATTCCGGATGAATAAAAACAGCGGATGGCATCTTCCGGTGTGCAAACAAGAGGTTCTCCCCCTAAGTTAAATGAGGTGTTAAGGAGAATCCCCTGGCCGGTGAGTTTTTTGAATGCCCTGATCAGGCGGTGGAAGAGGGGATTGCCTGTACTGGTGACAATCTGTGGCCGTATGGTGCCGTCAATATGGACAACAGCCCCTATTCGTGCCTGTACCTGCTCCGGAGAATTAAATGCCAGGATCATAAACGGCGCATTGTCTTTTTCCACAAGATAACGGTCACGGTCTGTGTCCAGGATGCTTGGGCAGAAGGGCCTGAAGGGTTCGCGGAATTTGACCCGGGTATTTATATACTCCTGGTTTTCAGCATGGCACGGGTTCATCAGGATGGAGCGGTTCCCAAGGGCCCTGGGCCCGGTTTCCATTCTACCCTGAAACCAGCCCACACATAGATTTTCAGAAAGTGCCCTTGCCACGGTTTCAATAAGGCTGTCCCCGTGGTGTTCAGTAAATCTGATCTTACGTTGCCTCAGTGTGTACAGAATCTCTTGGTCTGTGAAGTTTGGCCCCAGATAGGGTGAATCAAGACTGCCTGGCAGCTCTTCCGGTGCGTATTCAGAAAGTGCACAGAGGGCGGCACCTAAAGCCAGGCCGGAATCTCCTGGATTCGGGTATATAAACAGCTTGTTTAGTGGGACTGTGTCTGCCAGTTTCCTGTTAAGGATGATATTCAGAAACACACCCCCTGCCAGGCATAGCCTTTCAATGCCAGTCCTTTGGAGCCAGTGGGTGCACAGGGAGAGGTGATTTTCCTCGATCAGCTCCTGGGCCGAAGCGGCAAGCTCTTCCCGGGTGAAGCCGTTAAGCAATCCCCTGATTTTGGTAGCGTCTGGCATATGCCACTGGATTGCACCCCTTTCTGTCACCTTGCATATCTTTCCGAAATGGTGAGGCTTTTTCAGTTCCCCATTGTGATACCGGGGACAGAAATCCCCAAGCGTATTATATGCATTGGCCGGATCGCCCTTGGCGGCAAGTGCCATGGTCTTTCCCTCTCCATCACCGTGTATCCAGCCAAGGGCCTCGGTTACGTTGGAGTAAAACCAGCCAAGTGATCCTTCCGAAGGGTATTTTTTTAATAGACTCATGCTGGTGCCTTGGCCTGTCCATAATGATATGGAGCAGTCATCGCCAAAACCGTCACTTACAAAAATCAGGGCAGGGTCTGAAAACGGCGAGAGATAATAGGCGCAGGCGGCGTGGCACATGTGATGATCATAATTCTTTAACAGTGTTGCCGGAGTCAGGGAGTAGCGCTGAAAATATGTGGGGAACCGGTCGATATCCTGGAGTTTAAATATATACTCTATGTCTTTGTGAAGGTTTTGCCCAGTTATGGCTATGATATCCAGCTCATCTGCCCTGATGTTCCCCATGGCCAGACAGGCAGCCACGGCGTTTCGAGGCGGGTCGGCAGAATGCTTGACCCTTGAAAACCGTTCTTCCATGACATCGGCCACAATTTTACCGTTCATAATGAGGGCCGCATTGGCATCATGGCCCAAGTGGATGCCAAGGACATTCATCAGGCCACCATCCTCTGCATGGAAAGGAGGCGTGAGGCTGCCTCATTGATCTCTCGGCGGTACTTCCTGTCCAGTTCAGGGTTTATCATGTCAATGGAACAACTTGTCCACTCAACGGCCTTTTCAAGCAAAGTCCGGAAAAGGCTGTGCCCCTCTCCCAACTCTTGAGCTGCCCTTAGTGCATGACATCCAAGGGAGGTGCCTCCGTATTTGACCTTTAGAAGTATTTCAGAACACTCCTCCCACAGGCCCCATCTTTCGCCAAACCAGTTTACGCTCTCGGATAGCCATTCCAGGTTGTCTGTGTGGAAATGGTCAGATAGGAGGTCAATCAAAAACAATAGGTCGTCAAATCGGCGTTCGCGTAAAAGAGGATAGAAACCTGCGATAATGTCATGACGAAAAAGGCTCTTGGGATATTCAACAAGGTCTATCTTTTTTTGCCAATGTGTTGTGGGGATATCACTCAGCTTTAATATGTTGGGATTGGCCCGTCCTGTGTGGAAGGCCGTAATTCGGGATTTTTTTTCAATAAAATCCCTTTTTTCCCGTATGACAGGCTCAAGGTACGGGCTTTTCTGTTTTTCATCCCTGGCTCGCTCATAAAGCCTCAGGGCTTCTCTGTAATCCCCGCAGATATCCGCCAGCAATCCGTGATGAAAATCCGAGTAATGGGTTAGGGGGGGGATCCGCCGGATACGGTCATAGTCTCGAATTACCTGGTGGATAGTGGCACGGAAGTTTGCATCTTTTTTAATGAATGCCCGGTTGAACTTGCGCCACGCCTTTTTTGTGAAAGGGTCAAGATTGAGGCCATCTGTGAGCTTTTTTACAAGGTGTTTCAGATAGCGGGTTTTGGCCACCAGGCCATTTTGTCCGTCCCTGATCCAGAACTCCACCTCAGGGGATTCGTTGATAAGCACCAGTGCGCCTGCTGCCATTGCCTCAAGCACCGAGGCGGGGTTATGATCGTTTGAATGCAGGGAGACCACCATATCCGCCGCCTGATAGTAGTGAGACAGCAAGGCCTGGTTATGTATGGTTTCAGTGAAACGGACCCTGTGGCGTATTGCACTGCGCTTCACAATCCGTTCAAGGTAGCGTGTCTCAGGTGGGAACGCATGGCCTGTTACTATGCAGGTGACCTCGTGTTTTTTATTTACAAGGGGAAGGGCCTGGAGCAGGAGGTCCACGTTTGCCTGGAGGCTTGGAGTCCTTGGGCTGAATATTAATTTGCTGTCAGACCCGATTCCGTGGCGCTCTCGAAGCTTTCTTATTTCTTCTCTGTTTCGGGCATTTGAAAACCTGTCTAAATCAACTCCCCATGAGTGCCATAGTGCCCTGGATTTTGGAAATCCCTGCTTGATCCATCTCTCCATGACCACTTTGGAGGAGAATGAGACAAATTCAGAGAGCCTTCCCCTGAGCAGTTCGTCCAGTATGATTTTGTGGTAGAGGGGGGATATGGTGTCTCTGGAGTAAACGAAATCCCATATTGATGTAACACGTGGCACGTCCCTTACAAAAAGGCCCAGGGCCGCAGGGAAATGTGTTGAGTGTATATGCAGGACTTCTATGTTGTGAACCCTGAGCCGCTCTTCCAGCCATTTAACCAGTTGCCGGGGAAAGCGTGTAAGTCCCCCTGGAAGGACCTCAACCCTGAATGGAAGGCTCTCCCTCATCAGACGGGATGGAATATGATCGGTAAAGACTACGGTTGGCACGCCCTGCCGGGCAAGCTCTGTTGCCCTTCGTTCAAGATGTGAGGAGGCCAGCCAGCCAATGTGGGCAACCCTTGGCAGGTCCGGTTCCTTTAACATGTCACGGCCTCTTTAAGGGCGTTCACCACGCTTTTCTGCTCTTTCCTAGTCATGCCGTTGTAGAGTGGCAGGGCCAGGGAATGCTGGTAGGCGTAGAGGCTGCCGGAGAGGGTACCCTTCCAGTTGCAGCGCGCCTCTCTCTTAAAGGCTGGTTGGGTGTGCAGGCTGTAGCTTCCTATCTGGGCCTCGATGCCCTGGCTGCGCAAAATCTGCATGACGCGGTCCCTTTGTTCCACGAATACCACGAATGTCTGGTATGAATGAAAGGCGTTATCTGTTTCCAGTGGAAGGCTGACTCCAGAAATTGGCGCTATCATGGCCTTATAACGTTTTGCAAGCAC
>JALWJV010000049.1 GCA_026996955.1 Deltaproteobacteria bacterium | reverse complement strand
CCCCCTCATTTAATGAATTTTCACGTGATTCTGCTCCGGTTGCTGAAGACCACAAGGATAATCTGGATTTTATCCTTGAGCTTCCCCTTGAAATCTCAGTGGAGCTTGGGCGCAAGAAGATCCAGATCAAGGATCTGTTGAAACTTGGGCAGGGATCTGTTGTTGAGCTTAACAAGATGGCTGGAGAGCCTGCAGAAATCTATGTAAATCACAAGCTTATGGCAAAGGGCGAGGTTGTGGTTGTAAATGAGAAGTTCGGGGTGAAACTCTCTGAAATCATAAGTCCTGCAGACAGGGTAAAGTCTCTGGGGTAACAGGGCACTTATACCTGGCAATTTTAATGGATACCGGCATTTACATACGCATGATAGGGGCCCTTGCCCTGGTGCTTGGGCTGCTTCTGCTGCTCTTTTACTGCCTCAAAAAATGGGGCTCTGTGATCCAGTCAAGGGGAAAGGGGCTTATAGAGGTAATTGAGACAAGGATGATTCTTCCGCGGCGGCACATCTGTGTGGTGCGGGTAGGTGAGAGGACTCTGGTGCTTGCAAGCTCGGAAAAGGGTTTTGATTATATCGGGGATATTGAAACAGGGAGCTCTACGCTATTTCCACAAGATGAAAAGGGAAAGAAACCTCATGAAACAGGGGCATAAGACAGGCTTGTCCCTGCTGATGTCAGGGGCGGTTTTTTTAATAATCCTCCTGTCATTTCAGGAGGCATACGCAGTTACCCTGCCCTCTGTTACAGTTGGAATGGAGGATGCAACAAGCCCTGACAGGGTTGCAACAGGCCTTGTAATAGTAGGGCTTCTCACAGTCCTCTCCCTTGCCCCCTCCATCCTGCTTATGATGACCTCCTTTACCAGGATAATCGTGGTGTTCGGCTTTCTGCGCCAGGCTGTTGGAACCCAGCAGGCACCGCCAAACCAGGTCCTCATAGGGCTTGCCCTGTTCCTTACCTTTTTCATCATGACGCCTGTCTGGAAGACAGCATTCAACACTGCCATTCAGCCCTATCTTGATGAGGAGATATCCTTCAGGGAGGCGGTCAAGAGGGTGCAGAAGCCGGTTAGAAAGTTCATGTTTGCCCAGACCAGGGAGGCAGATCTTGCTCTCTTTGCAGGCATGGCAAAGATAAGTGATCCCAAGAATCAGGATGATATACCAACCACTGTCTTGATTCCGGCCTTTATGATAAGCGAGCTTAAAACCGCCTTTCAGATTGGTTTTATACTTTTTATTCCGTTTCTCATTATTGATATGGTTGTGGCAAGCGTGCTTCTCTCAATGGGTATGATGATGCTTCCCCCTGTTATGATATCGCTGCCGTTCAAACTGCTGCTGTTTGTGCTGGTTGATGGCTGGAACATCCTTACCGGCTCAATAGTAAAGAGCTTTATTGCCGGAGGCTGATGACATGACCCAGGATATGGTGGTGGGCCTTGCCAGGGACGCCATTGAACTGACTCTGCTGATAAGCCTTCCCATGCTGGGGCTTGGCCTTGGCGTAGGGCTTATGGTGAGCATATTTCAGGCAGTAACCCAGATACAGGAGATGACCCTTACCTTTGTGCCTAAGATTATCGCAGTTCTTGTGGGCCTTCTTATAGCCTTTCCCTGGATGATGAATAAAATAATTGATTTTACAAGAAATCTCATACTGCATATACCTCAATATATAAGGTGATAACAGGGGGAATACCTGTGATTAATGCTGATCTGCTAAACTGGATAATGGAACATTACGCTGTGTTCGGCCTGGTGCTTACCAGGGTTGCAGCTCTCTTGTTCCTGATGCCGGTATTCAGCAGCACCACCCTTCCCATGCAGGTAAAGGCTGCAATGGTGCTTGTGATTTCCCTGATGCTCACCCCGGTTGTGCCCTGGAACGCAGGCATGATGCCAGCATCTCCCCTGGGGTATCTCCTGCTTGCAGTCACAGAACTTATGGCAGGCATGACCCTTGCCCTTATGATGAGGCTGATCTTTGCAGGCCTCCAGACAGCAGGACAGATGGTGAGCATACAGATGGGATTCAGTGTTGCAAACGTAATGGACCCAACCACAGGAACCCAGTCAGCAATACTTGCCCATTTTGCCTATGTAATCGCCCTGCTCCTTTTTCTGGCAACAGATGGACACCTGGTAATTATTCGCTACCTGCACAGGAGTTTTGAGCTTCTGTCGCCGGGCAGGTTTGCCACAGCCCCGGGCCTTATGGAGATTATGCTTGAGATGAGCAGGGATATGTTCGTCCTTTCAATCAAGCTGCTTGCGCCTGTGATGGTTGTGCTCCTGTTTTCACAGGTAGCCCTTGGGATACTTGCCAAGATGGTGCCCCAGATAAATATGCTCATAGTTAGCTTTGGAATAAACATAGCCCTGGGGCTCTTTTTCATGGGGCTTTCCATGCAGTTTTTCTGGCCGGTGCTTGGCCGTTCATTAGACAGATGTTTCAGGTTCATGCCCGTTGCCATGAGGATAATGGCAGGAGGCTGAGGAATAATCTATGGCAGAAGAATCCTTTCAGGAACGCACTGAACAGGCGACCCCTAAGAAGCGGGAGGAGGCCCGCGAAAAGGGACAGGTCGCAAAGAGCAGGGAGCTTGCCTCTGTTGCAGTCCTCCTTACAGGAGTCTTTGTCCTGTACTGGGGCAGTGCGTTTTTTTATCATCACCTCACCGGGATTCTCAAATACTACCTGCATGAGGCAGCGGTGCATAACATCACGGTAAACGCCATGCCCGGCATGGGGCTATATGCCATGCGTCAACTTTCTGTCACCCTGCTTCCTCTGTTTCTTGTCCTGTTTGCAGTGGCAGTCCTTTCAAACTACCTCCAGGTGGGAAGTCTCCTTGCCTGGGAGGCAATTGTTCCCAAATTTTCCAAGTTAAATCCCCTGGAGGGTATAAAGCGGCTCTTTTCAGCCCAGTCCCTTATGGAGTTTGGAAAATCCCTGTTCAAGCTTGTGGTGGTTGGCTGGATTGCGTGGGATACCATGAGCTCGCAGATGCCGCGCCTTGTCCCCCTGCTTGATCAGACTCCGGGCATGATCCTCTCGTACGTGAGCCAGGTCAGTTTCACACTTTTCTGGAAGGTGTGCCTGGTAATGATATTCCTGGCCATCCTGGATTTCATGTTCCAGAAGTGGGACTTTGAGAAGAACCTGAGGATGACCAAACAGGAGGTCAAGGAGGAGCACAAGCAGACAGAGGGTGATCCCCAGGTCAAGTCCAAGATCAGGTCAATCCAGCGCGAGATGGCAATGAAGCGCATGATGGCTGAGGTGCCCGAGGCTGATGTTATCATCACCAACCCGACTCACCTGGCTGTGGCACTTAAATATGATTCATCAAGCATGGAGGCACCAAAGGTAGTGGCAAAAGGATCTGGCCATGTGGCGGACCGAATCCGCAAACTGGCCCGGGAAAATGGCGTGCCTGTAATTGAGAACAAGCCCCTTGCCCAGAGCCTTTACAAGCTGGTTGATGTGGGAAAGGTCATTCCCGAGCAGCTCTACCAGGCAGTAGCACAGGTGCTTGCACACGTTTACAGCCTTCGCAAAAAATCCCGCAGGTCAGGGACAGGAGCATGATAAATGGCAACGATTGCTGAAAACCTCTTTGAAGGTATCCAGATAGACAGCAGTAATCTGATTGCCGCAGTGGGAGTTGTGGGCATCCTGCTCCTTATGGTGCTTCCCCTTCCGTCTCCTGCCCTGGACATGTTCCTTGCCCTTAACATCACGGTCTCACTGCTCGTATTTCTGCTTTCACTTTATGTGATAAAACCTCTTGATTTTCCGGTCTTTCCCTCAATGCTCCTCTTGACCACCCTGTTCAGGCTCTCCCTTAATATTGCCTCAACAAGGCTTATTCTCCTACACGGCCATGAGGGACCTGATGCAGCAGGCCACATCATCATGGGTTTTGGGGAGTTTGTGGTTGGCGGAAATTTCGTAGTTGGCGGCATTGTCTTTGCCATCCTGGTCATCATCAACTTTGTGGTTATCACCAAGGGTTCCGGGCGTATCGCCGAGGTAGCCGCAAGGTTTACCCTTGATGCAATGCCTGGAAAGCAGATGGCAATAGATGCGGATCTGAATGCCGGTCTTATTGATGAGGCAGAGGCAAGAAGGCGCAGGGATGAAATTGCCAAGGAGAGCGAGTTTTACGGGGCAATGGACGGTGCCAGCAAGTTTGTTCGCGGCGAGGCCATTGCCGGCCTTATCATAATGGCAATTAACGTAATCGGTGGCTTTATTATAGGTGTCCTACAGCAGGACATGCCGGTATCCGCTGCCGCACAGAGTTATACACTCCTTACTGTCGGAGACGGCCTTGTATCCCAGATCCCTGCCCTGATTATCTCAACTGCCGCAGGTATCCTGGTGAGCCGCGCAGCATCAACAGCAGGCATGGGCAGGGAGTTTCTCAAGCAGTTTGCAAGCCAGCCCCAGGCCCTTGCGGTTACCTCCGGGGTGGTCTTTCTCTTTGGCCTTGTTCCTGGTCTTCCTGTGGCTCCATTTGCCCTGCTTTCTGCAGGCATTGCATCCCTTGCATGGTTTGCCTTTAAGGAGGAGTCAAAGATACTGGGACCGGAACCTGAGGAGGAAGAGGCAGAGGCTGCCCAGGAGGCGCCTGAAGCAGGGTCAACCGAGGAGGTTGAACAGCTTCTTGCCATGGACATGCTGGAGCTTGAAGTGGGCTACGGCCTTATACCACTGGTTGATGAGGAACAGGGAGGTGATCTCCTTGAGCGAATCAGGTCCATCCGCAGGCAGTTTGCCCAGGAGATGGGCCTTATCGTTCCTCCACTTCATGTAAGGGATAACCTACAGATGAATCCAGGCCAGTACTCCATTCTTATAAAGGGTATTGATGTGGCATCAGGCGAGATAATGATGGGGCACCTGCTTGCCATGAACCCTGGGGATGCCACAGGCGAGATAGACGGTATCCCAACCACTGAGCCTGCCTTTGGCCTTCCGGCTGTCTGGATAACCGAGGATCAGAAGGAGCATGCCCAGATGGCAGGATACACCGTGGTTGATCCTTCAACTGTTGTGGCAACTCATCTTGCCGAGGTGATCCGGAGCAATGCAGATGAGCTCCTTGGAAGGCAGGAGGTGCAGCGCCTGCTTGATGCCCTGGCAAAGGTCAGTCCAAAGGCCGTTGAAGAGGTTACGGAAAACCTCTCCCTTGGTGTAATCCAGAAGGTGCTTCAGAATCTGGTAAGGGAGAAGATATCCATACGTGATCTGCTTACCATAACAGAGACCCTTGCAGATTACGCAGCAATGACAAAAGACCCTGACATACTCACTGAATATGTGCGTCAGAAACTTGGTAGGGCAATAGTAAAACCGCTTCTCACGCCAGACGGTGTCCTTCCGGTTATCACAGTGGATCCTTCACTGGAAGACCTGGTAAGAAACGGGATTCAGCAGACAGAACACGGAAGTTTCCTTGCCCTTGATCCGGCCCAGGCCCAGCAGATAGTAAAGTCAGTGCAGGCTGCGGTTGAAGATGCAACGGTAAGGGGTTTTAAGGCGGTAATTCTCACAAATCCGGCAATAAGGCGGCACCTGAGCAAACTTATTGAACGGTTCCTGCCTGATGTTTCAGTGCTCTCCCATGCTGAAATTCCGGGTAACGTCCGCCTTGAATCTATTGGTGTCGTGAGGTGAAAACAGGAGATATAAGCGCAGAAATGACAAGGAACTGGATTGAGCCATTGAAGGAGTAAGAGGGAATATCCATGAACATAAGACGGTTCAGAGCACATAACGCCTCAGAGGCACTTGCCATGGTCAAGGCCGAACTGGGTGATGATGCTGTTATCCTTAATACCTCAAGGCGCCGTGTGCGGGATGCAGGCTCAGGGGCTTTGATGAGTGTTGTTGAGGTGGTAGCCGCTGTGGATTTTGACATTGATCACGAAACCGCCCCGGTTTCTTCAAGTGAAAATATGGAGCGGGTCTTGCAGCAGCCTTCCGAATCCGGTGAGAATCCCCAGTCCATGGCGAAAACGGCAGGTGATGACCAGAATACAGCAGCTCTTCATGAAGAGATAAGGCAGTTAAGGGACATGGTTGAAAAGATTACCCTGTCTGTCTCTTCAGGCGGGCAGCGCGGTCTTTCTTCGGGTGCTGCCGGTGCTATTTCCTCTTCCATTCCCTCCTCCTCACACTATCCCCTGATGGTAATGCAGGAGGTGTTTGATTTCCTGAAGATGGATCCTGACCTTCAGCGAGGGTTTGCTTCGGCATTTCTGAAATCCTATCCAGCCGTAAGGCCGGTTAATCACAGGGCGGTCTATTCATGGCTCAGAAAGAAGTGCAGCGGCATGATTGCCGCAGGCGAACTTATTCATTCATCTTCAATGCCACGTTGGTGGGCGTTTATTGGGCCAACCGGAGTTGGAAAGACCACAACCCTTGCCAAGATTGCAGCGCATCTCAAATTCCGGCACGGTCTTAAAGGTCATATCATAACAGTGGATACGTACAGGCTTGGCGGGGTTGAGCAGTTGAAAAAATATGCCGATATAATGGAAATACCGTTTTCTGCAGCAAGTAACACAGGAGAGCTTGTGAAGATATTTTCTGAAAACAGGGAGCTTGATTTTATCCTTGTGGATACAATTGGCAGGAACAGCAGGTCTTCAAAACATCAGACAGAGCTTGAGAAGATGTTTGATGCAGTGCCGGGGCTTAAGGCAATGGCATTTATATGCGCAACTTACAGGTCAAGTGACATGGCTGCCACGGTAAAGACTTACCGCAGATTTCCTGTGAAGGGCTGGACCATAAGCAAGGCGGACGAAACACTGTCACCAGGAGCACTGTGTACGCCGGTGCTTGGCTGGAGGCTCCCGCTTTCATACATCACAGACGGTCAGAAGGTTCCTGAAGACATAAAGCATGCCACCCGTGGTAACGTCATGGAGCTGTTGTTTGCAAGGGGTGATGAACATTTCAGAGGAACAAGTGACAGAGTTCCGCCCCGAAAAACAGGAAGCAGTGTGGCAGACACCGCAATGGTTGAGGGTTAGAGATGAATCAGGCTGCGACATTGAAGAAATGGAAAGATAATATAATGGCGGAAGAAGGTATGTCACAGGTCCGGAGCAGGCCTGGTACTGCTGCAAATCCCCGTGTCATGTGTTTCAGCAGTGGCAAGGGAGGCGTTGGCAAGACAAGCATGGTGACAAATATTGGCCTTGCCATAGCAAATTCCGGTAAAAGGGTTATGATACTGGATGCAGACCTTGGTCTTGCCAATGTGGATGTAATCCTTGGCCTTTCGCCAAGGTACACCATCAAGCACCTGTTCTCAGGTGAAAAGACCCTTGATGAGATTCTTGTCACAGGGCCTGGGGGAATCAGGATTCTTCCCTCAGGGTCAGGTGTGCCTGAACTGGTAAATCTGAGTGAAGGGGAAAAGCTTACGCTCTTAAGCGAGATGGAACGCCTTGAGTCCCCGCCGGAGGTCATGCTTATAGATACCGCTGCAGGCATAGCTGACAACGTGCTGTACTTCAATATTGCGGCAAGACAGCGGGTGGTTGTGGTAACCCCTGGGC